>NZ_JASJOJ010000051.1:0-30047 GCF_038519165.1 Photobacterium sp. SP02 | reverse complement strand
CGAACAAGTCGGCTTTTCTGGGCACTCTTTGAGCCAGCAAAGAGTGTCTGGCGCGCATCAATTCATGCCAAGTAAACCACCGGACTTAAGCGCGACATACAATCAAACTCAGCTGAAATATACACTGAACCCAAACGGGAGTACTGCGGTGCGGCACATGGATTAAATTCAGGTTATTGTGGCTTGCACAGTCATGGCAGTTGGGCGGATAAGTGACTAGGTCACTGCTAGTAGAAGTGGCGATAGACCACATTTAACTGACCTTCGCTCAGACCCGCCATGTCAGCATATTGAACGCCAAGATCAACAGCACTGTTTTCAAGGCCAAGATACGTCATCGTGACAGAGCCTTTATATTTGAAGTCACTGTTCGCATATTGGTTCCAGACGGTGTTCGCCGACAGCGCCATTTTTATATCGTGGCGGAAGTAGCTGAACAGGCCCATGTCAATAGCGAATGCTCCCCATGCCTTTTCGGTATTCATCGATAGCTCAGTACCGAAAGTCGTAAAAATATTAACCGCACTGTTTACCTGGTGGCTCAGTCCTAATCCGCCTGCGATAAAAAAGCGCTTATTATCCCGTTCGGTAAAATCAGTCCCCCGATCCCATTGAACGGAAAAATGACCAGACAGGCCGCCAAACAGAGGATCATATGGCAGGTAACTGTGTATGCCATATAAGGTGAAGTTGTCCAGATTAAGCTCCCGTTGACTTGCACTAACGGATATCTTGAGCAGCTCCAGCGATGATTCACTGAACGCATTACGGTTATCGTCCATCAGGGTATGTGAGGCGGGTAGCCAAGTCCCTGTTAATTCCGGAACGCCTTCCGGCGACCAGCGTGTTCCGACCTGCCATTGGGCATCTTTATTCCGCTTGATCGGATTCTTGAAATTACTCAAGTCGACCGCGTAGGACGCAAACTGTGCCTCATAGGCAGCCAGTCTCCTGTTGTTTTCAGTATAAGATTCAGGAGTGATATTCTCATTGTCCAGCAAATATTGATTCATAGCCTGAGCGAATTCCCAGGTAAGGAATTGCTCTTCGACGGGAATGTCTGTGCCGCTGAAGCGGGTTTGTAAATCGCCTGTACTGAGTTGATCCAGCAGCAACTGCTTGGTTGAATCTTGCTGATTGGCGCCATATGCACGCAACTTCCAGCCGGTTGAAGGCGTAATACTGGTTTGCTGAATCATGTGATGCTGGCTCGCCAGTTGTATTACATCCAGCGGACTGAGCCAGTCGCGGCGGTGTTTCATTAGTTCCGGGTTGGCAATCGCCAGTAAATTCAGCGTAATGGATGCACAATTTTGGTTGTGGAAAAAATAATCAACTCGGGTGTCTTTTAACTCCCACAAATGTAGTTGAATGAGTTTTTTATTTTTTACTGAAATATCCAGCTGGTATTCAAATACATTTCTGCCTTCGATGTCTTTATAAAAATTCAGGCTTTCCTGGTAGGGTGAAACAATAAAATAGCCTTCTTTCCCTACGACCAGAGAATCGAACATGATTTTGGGTAAATTGAACCCATCTACTTCCGTAAAAAATGAGACAGCATGGCCTGGATCTGTTTCATTCTCACTGAGCTTGATAAAAGTATGGCCCATGAAGCTGCTGGGACTCATCAGGTTTTCTGAGGCATAGGCAAGACTGATTGTCTTTGCAGACACCGCATCTAAAAATTCCTGTAGCTCAGGGCAGCGGGAAAAATCAAGTGGGGCGACCTGAGGGCTGTATTCAGACAGCCATTGTGCTCTGGCCGGAAAACGGCAGGTGTAGTCCTGAGCCTTTGCAGGGTTTGTTAGTTGCGCTAAATTGGCTTTAATTTCTGCCTGAATATTGGTTGGCTGGGACGAGAAATAAAAACTGGCGTCGTCTATATTGAGTGAATGATCACTCACGTGAAGCAGTGTAGCGAACTGGGCTATGGCAAAGGCGTCATCGCTTACAGCGGCAGAAGGCACCATAGTTACCGCCATGGCAGGCTGGATGCCCGAGACACAAAAAAAAGAAGCCCCGAAAAGGCTTCTCAACATCAGTTGTTTATCAAACTGCATGGTTAGCTGAAACTTAGTTACAGTTGATTTGCAGGGTATCCTGATAACGCCACATCTTTTCAGAAGCGAAGTCGGTTGTTGAACCGAATGCACCACCAGACAGGATGTTCACAAAGAAAGTGGGCTCAACTTCTTTGTTCAGTGCGATTTGCTGCTCACATTCTTCTGAAGTTACTTTCAGCGTTTTGTTTTTGTTTTCTTTCTTCACTGTAATAATGCCCGGCGCAGTTTGCTCGATGCCATCAACTTCCACGGTGAATTTCTTACCAGAAGAAGAAACAACATTAATGCGCTGATTTTCGTCAGTCAGAATTGTTGAACAACCAACAGCAGTCAGTGCCGCACCTGCAACAACTAGGGTTTTCAATACTTGCATGATATATCCAATAGATAATAATGATAATAAGCGCGATGATTATACATTCAATTTTGTATTTGACAATACTCTGACATGGAGTTGTTTTTTTATTTTGTTAAATGGTTGTGTTGTTTTTTTAATTAAAATTAAATCTATTTATTGCAAAAATACAATATTCAAATGTGTTTTTATGTCATCCTAAGTTTCACGTTACTCTTTAGAGTCTGTATTTGCCTTTAGGGTATTTTATTATTTGAATAAAGAATATCTTTGATTTTATGTCAGAGTACGGCTTTTGGTTTCATTGCAAGCGGACTGAGCAGAGTAAGCCGGTGAAAATCACAGGGCTGAGTGAAGAAGGCGCTTTACTGACCATTGATAAAGACGGCTTTTCTCATGCCTGTCAAACGGGCTTCAGATTGAGTTCATCGTGCCCAACGAAGCTGCGAAAAATATGCCTTCACTTTTTACGGCGACGCATCGCAAGTGTAACAAGTGAGAGTATGGCGGAAAACTTATGAGGTAAAGGACTAGCTTCCCGGCATGGCTGATGTCTCTCTGTAAGAGAGCATAATTGCGCTGATGACTTAAATGCCTTTACCACTATACAACCTCGGCGCACTGCGGTGCGGCACATGGATTAAATTCAGGTGATTGTGCCGTGCCCAGCGCACTGTCATGGCGGTGGGAGCCGATAAGGTGACCAGCGTGCTGATTTTGGCGCGGACGGCTTTCTGAATCAGCTCCAGGCTGCAGCGGCTGGTCATCACGGCGAAGCCGGATTGCGGGTCGATGCGGGCGGTCGTCATGGCACCGATCAGTTTGTCCAGCGCGTTGTGGCGGCCGATATCTTCCCGGCACAGCTGAATATTCCCCCCGCCGTCGACATAGAGCGCTGCGTGCAGGGCACCGCTGCTGCGGGCCACTGTCTGTGCATCACTGATGCGCGCACGTAAATTGCGCAGCAGGCTGGCTTGGGGGGGCGGAACCGGCGTCAGCGGCGTTAAGGGCGGAAGTGCCTGTTCAATGGCTTCCACACCACAAATGCCACAGCCGCTGGTGCCTGCCAGCTGGCGGCGGTGATTTTTCAGTGACCAGAAAGCGCGGTTTGAAATCTTGACTTCGGCATGGTGGGAATCGCAGCCAGCAGTGAGGGTGATGTCGTAGATTTCGCTCACCGAGCGAACAATATCGTTACTCAGGCTGAAGCCTTTGACGAAATCTTCAATATTGCCCGGTGTCAACATCATCACGGCCTGACTGATACCGTTGTAACTGATAGACAGCGCAGTTTCGCTGGCTAACACGGCACTGTGTGTGATTGGGTTGTCTGGCGCAATGTCATCGTGCAACTCAACATAACGGAATGTATCAGGCGCAGGCGGTGCCGCATTCACATCTGCGATTTCAGATTGTTTGTTATCAATTTCATTCATCTTATTGCCTGACGTCGGTTTTAAACCCTGATACAGACAGGCTACTCAACAGTCCGTCGGAAGTCCAATGGCTTGTTTTGATGGACTGATAAGGCCTGTCTCTTGCCTGTTATTGTTTGTGCCGTCTGGCTCTGGTTGCGTTATAAGTCACACCCTTAGGTTGGTGTTATTTGGGAAACTGCGTCTGTCTGAAATAAAAACGGTATCTATCAATAATGGTGTAAATCGAGTAATTGTTGTGGGGTATTGATGTTTTGCAGTCGGGGATCGTTCAGCGCGCAGTCTACTGCCACGACATCATGGCGGGTCAGGATCGCCATCAGGCTGCGCTCGCCCGATTGCCAGGCCTGTTGCAATACGGGGAGCAGATGTTTGGGGATCAGGCTGAACATGGGCTGCCACTGCTGGCCCTGCCGCACCATGACGGGCCGCGGTGTATTGGCCGAGGCGGCATCCAGCATCTGACTGACGAGGGACTGGTCTATCATGGGCGCATCGCAGGGAAACAGCAGCAGCCAGTCGTGTTTTGCCGCAGTCAGTCCTTTCAGAATGCCGGTTAATGGGCCGGGAAAGCCGCTGACATCGTCGGTCAGTATATGGTCACAGTATGTGGCGTACTGCTCGGTATTGCGGTTGCAGGAGATCAGCAGGTCATCTGTCAGCGGCCTGACAACGTCAAACAGGCTGGCAATTAACGGCCTGCCGCGAAAGGGAACCAGCCCCTTGTCTTTGCCTCCCATTCGGGAACCCTGCCCGCCGGCAAGAAGGAGAACGGAAAAGCAAAGGGAAGTCGGTTTCATCGCGATAACAGCCAGGTAAAATATACCCCTAAAAAATATACTGTTTTTGCGTGCCAGTCCAATAAAGGAGACTGATGAACTGATAGACAGGGTTTATCAGGCGGGCTGCCGTCCTCAATGACTGGCAGCCCGTTTTACTGAGGTGTCACGAGAGGCTGCTTATCAGTGTAGTACGTATTCATGTGAGGGTTACCCTGTTTGCCGTAGCAAGGGGCAGTTGAAAGATGTCTATCATTAGCGATTACAGAGTGGCTGTCAGCAGATCGACTTTCTGCACGGGCTCTCAGCTACAGAGCCCGGTGAATGAATGTATAAGTCATTTTGGTTAATCAGATAAATATTGCTGTTTGTATTTAGACGCTTTGGCAAAAAAGGGCAAGGTACTGCCAATTAAAATAATCACCCCAGCCAGTTCAATGGTTTCATATTCAATCAGTATAAAAGCGGAAATTAAAAAGATCAGCGTGAGTGATGAAATGAGAAATATATGAAAGTAAGGGTGTCGTTTAGAAAATTTCGCATATCCAACAATCATCATCAGCCTCTTCTATCGTGTAAATCACAGAAAACGCATGCGTCAAAGCATTAACCCTATAGTCAGCTTGAGGTTTTTAAGTTTTATTCTCTGAAGTATATGACAGGTTCCGTTGGATTTCTGACTTTCTGCTCAACAGCGAGAGTCGGGGAGGGATTGCTTGTTGGTGCTCACTTACCGGCGAGTGACTGAGGCAATGTATGGAAAATGAGAAGTCGTTTACCTGAGGATGATGTTAAGTCTTTGAAGCGTTAAGCTCCCCCTCCCAGATTCGGGAAGGGGAGGTTCAGGTTTATTTCAGATCAAATCGATCGGCGTTCATGACTTTAGTCCAGGCGCTGACGAAGTCGTTAACGAACTTCTCTTTGCCATCGCTGCCGCCATACACTTCCGAAATGGCACGCAGTTGCGAGTTGGCACCAAACACCAGATCGACACGGGTTGCCGTCCATTTCACCTGACCTGTTTTCCGGTCGCGGCCTTCGAACTCATCGGCGGCGTCTGAGGTCGGTTGCCATTCGGTGTTCATATCCAGCAGATTGACAAAGAAGTCGTTTGTCAGCACGCCCGGTTTGTCGGTGAATACACCGTGTTTCGAACCACCGAAGTTGGCATTCAGTGCACGCATACCCCCGAGCAGCACTGTCATTTCCGGTGCCGTCAGGGTGAGCAGCTGGGCACGGTCCAGCAGCATTTCTTCGGCCGAAACTGTGTATTTGGTTTTCATGTAGTTACGGAAACCATCAGCGACTGGCTCGAGCACATCGAACGATTCTGCATCCGTCTGATCATCGGTGGCATCGGTACGGCCTGGTGAGAAGGGCACATTCACGCTGAAACCTGCGTCTTTTGCGGCTTTCTCAACAGCTGCAGCGCCACCAAGAACAATCAGATCAGCCAGTGACACGGCCTTGTTGCTTGATTGTGCTGAGTTGAAGTCTTTTTGAATCCCTTCAAAGGTGCTCAGGACTTTCTTCAGTTGTCCGGGTTGGTTCACTTCCCAGCCGTTTTGCGGTGACAGACGAATACGGGCACCATTTGCGCCACCACGGCAGTCAGAGCCGCGGAATGTGGCGGCTGACGACCAGGCGGTGTAAACCAGTTCTGTCACACTCAAGCCAGAGTTGAGTATGGTTTGCTTCAGTGCGGCAATATCACTGTCGTTGATAAGATCATGATCGACGGCGGGTACCGGGTCTTGCCAGATCAGATCTTCGGCGGGCACTTCAGGGCCCAGATAGCGCGCTTTAGGGCCCATATCGCGGTGAGTCAGTTTGAACCAGGCCCGGGCAAAGGCATCAGCAAATTCCTCAGGATTGGCACGGAAGTGTTCTGAAATCTTGCGATATTCAGGATCTTCGCGCATCGACATATCCGCTGTTGTCATCATGATATTGACGCGTTGTGAAGCATCTTCCGGATCGGGTGCCTGGTTTTTATCTGTGACGTTTTTCACTTTCCATTGGTTGGCACCGGCCGGGCTCTTGGTCAGCTCCCACTCATTACCCAGCAGCATCTCGAAATAGGTGTTGTCCCATTTGGTCGGGGTCGGCGTCCAGGCTCCTTCCAGTCCACTGGTTATTGAATCGCGACCTTTACCTTTTCCGTGGGCATTTTTCCAGCCGAGGCCCATTTGCTCGATGGGCGCGGCTTCCGGATCAGGGCCAACCAGCGCCGCATCACCGGCACCATGGCATTTACCAAAGGTGTGTCCACCGGCTGTCAGCGCGACGGTTTCATAATCGTTCATCGCCATACGGGCGAAGGTTTCACGCACATCGCGGCCGGATCCCAACGGGTCAGGGTTACCGTCCGGTCCTTCCGGGTTCACGTAAATCAGGCCCATTTGCACCGCGGCCAGCGGGTTTTCTAAATCACGCTCGCCGCTATAACGCTTGTTATCCAGCCAGACATCTTCAGCGCCCCAGTAAATATCTTCCTCCGGCTCCCAGATATCGGCCCGTCCGCCACCAAAGCCAAAGGTTTTGAACCCCATGGATTCAAGGGCAACGTTGCCGGTAAGAATAAAGAGATCGGCCCAGGAGAGTTTATTGCCGTATTTTTGTTTCACCGGCCACAGCAAGCGGCGGGCTTTATCCAGGTTGCCGTTATCCGGCCAGCTGTTCAATGGCGCGAAACGCTGATTACCGGTTGATGCACCGCCACGGCCGTCGCCGGTACGATAGGTGCCTGCTGCGTGCCAGGCCATACGTATCATGAGCGGGCCATAGTGACCGTAGTCTGCCGGCCACCAGTCTTGCGAGTCGGTCAACACGTTCTCAATATCTTGCTTAACGGCTTTCAGGTCGAGTTTTTTGAATTCTTCTGCATAGTTGAAGCCTTCACCCAGAGGGTTTGACTTTTTATCGTTCTGATGGAGGATTTTGAGGTTCAACTGATTCGGCCACCAATCTTCATTCCTTGTTCCCGCGCCGCGAAGGTTGGTATTGCTGCCATGCATTACTGGGCATCCACCCGTAGTGGTACCTTTGCCGTTGCTCATACATTGCTCCTTGAGAATTAGTGTAGGGTGTGGTGTATCTCAGTTACACACTTGAATATAGACCGACTGGCAATCGGATAAAGACGTTTTTATCAATGACAACAATCGGTTTTTTCAATAGAGAGCAGAGGATGGTGCCAAGTGAGGGGGGCCGAGCGCTGGCGCGGGAAATCCGTGCTGTTATTTACCTAAGAATATGAGTGGTGGAATATTTCCCGGTAACCTGACGCTGTCGTATGTTTATCGACGCGCCAGATAACCAGAGCAGGCAGCAAAGCCATCAAGCTATTTATGTTGTTGTTCCAGATGTTGATTAATGATTTCTGCCAGACGTCGAATGGCATCTGTGTGACTTTCATCCAGCTCAAAAGAAGTATTCAGCCTCAGGCAATGGTTAAATTGCTTGCCGGGCGAAAACATCTTGCCCGGTGCAATCGTAATGTTTTCTGCCAGTGCCTGGGTGTAAATTGCCATCGTATCTGAGGTGACAGGTAATCGCAGCCAAACGAAATAACTGCCTTCCGCAGGCTCGATTTCGACGTCAGGGGAAAGCGTTTGTGTCAGCAGCCTGCACATCGCCTTTTTACGTTTGTCTAAGGTTCGCCTCAGCTGCCTCAGGTGGTGCTCGTAGTTCCGGGTACTGAGGTAATCAACCAGTGCGAGCTGAATGGGTACGCTGGTGGTCAGGGTACTCATCAGTTGAAGCTTTTGAATGTCTGTGGCCCGTTTTCCGGCGGCCACCCAGCCGATTCTGAAGCCGGCAACCAATGATTTGGAAAAGGATGAACACAGCATCACATTCCCGCTGGTATCAAAGGCTTTGGCCGGAAGTGGTTGTTCATTGCCTGCGTAGAGTTCGCTATAGACATCATCTTCGATGAGCGCAACCTGATAGTTGTTCAGCAGCGATATTAACTGCCGCTTTTTTTGCTCTGTCAGCGTGAACCCGAGTGGGTTCTGGTGATTGGTCATCAGCCAGCAGGCTTTGACCGGATGTGACTGAAACGCGCGTTCCAGCGACGTTAGATCAATGCCGGTTTGGGGATCCGTTCTCACCGACAGCGCTTTCAGCCCGAGACGTTCCAGCGACTGAAGCGCACCGTAAAATGTCGGGGATTCCACTACCACCCAATCGCCGGGGCGGGTTACTGCCTGCAGGCTCAGGTTCAGGGCCTCGAGAGCACCTGCGGTAATCACGATTTCATCGGGGGCGATACTGATGCCTTTAGCGGCGTAGCGCTGGGCAATCATGGCGCGCAGCGTGTCATTGCCCGGCGGCAGGTTATCCAGTGCATTGGAAACCGGTATGCTGCGGGCGGCATGCATCAGGGATTTATTCACCTGATACCGTGGATACAGGTTGGGGTCCGGGTAGGCAAACGCAAAGTTGATCATATACGGCTTTCTGCAGGCTTGCAGGACATCGAAAATGAAACTGTTGATGTCGACAGCCTCGGCCGTTTCGACTGCAGCGTTGTAAGGCAGGGGGCTGATCCGGATGCTTTCGGCCACCGTATAACCGGAGCGGGGGTGCGCAACCAGCCAGCCCTGTGATTCCAGTTGCTGATAAGCATGCATGACGGTCATCAGACTCATGCCAGAGTGCGCGGCCTGCTTTCTGAGTGATGGCATTTTTTCACCGGCACGCCAGATACCCGATTCAATTTGATGGCGGATTTGAGACGCCAACTGTTCATACTTCGCCAATCTTAGCCTCAGATCCCGTGGCTGAATTTACTGAAAATATAACAATTTTTTAATAAAACTGTTATAGGTTTTAAGTCTGGTTCTGTATCTTTTTTTTCAGTCGGGTTCTTTCAATATAAGCGTGCTTTTCAATGACTCAATAGGAAGCTTATGTTTGGACTCGATGCTTTCATGCTCGCGCGAATACAGTTCGCATTTACTGTCTCTTTTCACATCATTTTCCCGGCCATCACCATAGGATTGGCAAGCTATCTGGCGGTTCTGGAAGGTCTCTGGTTGAAAACCCGTCAAGAAGATTACAAAACGCTGTACCACTTCTGGTCAAAAATTTTTGCCGTGAACTTCGGTATGGGTGTGGTTTCCGGGTTAGTAATGGCTTACCAGTTTGGCACAAACTGGAGTGGTTTTTCTGAGTTTGCCGGCAGCATTACCGGGCCGTTACTGACCTACGAGGTGCTGACCGCATTTTTTCTGGAAGCCGGGTTTCTGGGTGTCATGCTTTTTGGCTGGAAGCGCGTCGGGGATAATCTGCACTTTTTTGCGACCTGCATGGTGGCGCTCGGCACCATCATTTCGACGTTCTGGATTCTGGCGTCGAACAGCTGGATGCATACGCCGCAGGGCCACGAAATCATCGACGGACAAGTGGTGCCTGTTGACTGGTTTGCGGTGATCTTTAACCCGTCATTTCCCTATCGGTTGATGCATATGGGGGTCGCGGCTTTTCTCAGCTGTGCCCTGTTTGTCGGCGCGTCTGCGGCATGGCATCTGCTGAAGGGCAATCAAAGCAGTGCGGTGCGGACTATGTTTTCCATGTCGATGTGGATGCTGGTTTTGGTGGCGCCCATTCAAGCATTTATCGGCGATCTGCATGGACTGAATACCCTGAAGTATCAGCCGGCCAAAATCGCAGCGATTGAAGGACACTGGGATAACAGCACCGGAGAGCCGACGCCGCTGATTCTGTTCGGCTGGCCGAACATGGAGACAGAGCGCACCGATTATGCGATTGAAATTCCGGCCATGGCGAGCCTGATTCTGAAGCACAGCCTGACCGAGCCCATTCCGGCGTTAAAGGATTTTCCGGCAGATGAACGGCCGTACTCGCCGTTAATCTTTTGGTCATTTCGCATCATGGTGGCTTTGGGATTGCTGATGATTGGGCAGGGGCTGGTCAGTGTGTGGCTGCGCAAGAGAAACAGACTGTATCAGCATAAAGGATTCCTGACGTTTTCTCTGTGGATGGGGCCAGCCGGACTGATTGCCATTCTGGCGGGCTGGATCACCACGGAAGTAGGGCGTCAGCCTTGGGTGGTTCACGGGTTGCTGAGAACCGATGCCGCAGTGTCTGCCCATGGCGACTTGCATATGAGTATCAGCCTGCTGACGTTCTTTGTGGTGTACAGCCTGGTATTCGGATTTGGTTATTACTACATGGTCCATCAGATTCAAAAAGGGCCGCAGCCGGATGATGAAGACACCGCCCATGATCTGCCGACAGTTTCCGGTCGGATTTAATCCATGAATGTTTGAATGATTAACAAGGAGAGACACGGCTATGGGTGTGGATTTATCGGTATTGTGGTTTGGCATCATTGTGTTTGCCACGCTGATGTATATCACTATGGATGGCTTTGATCTGGGGATCGGTATTTTGATGCCCCTGGTCAAAAGTGATGAACAAAAAGATGTCATGGTCAATTCAGTGGCGCCAGTCTGGGATGGCAATGAAACTTGGCTGGTACTGGGAGGAGCCAGTTTATTCGGGGCTTTTCCGCTGGCTTATGCGGTGATTATTGATGCCCTGACAATCCCATTAACTGTGATGCTGATAGCACTGATTTTCAGAGGGGTGGCGTTTGAGTTCCGCTTTAAAGCATTGCCTTCACATCTGGGTTTTTGGGATAAAGCCTTTATGGCGGGATCGCTGGTTGCCACTTTTTGCCAGGGAATTGTGGTTGGTGCAGTGATTGAAGGGTTTCAGGTTGAGGGCAGGCAGTTTGCGGGTGGTGCATTGGACTGGCTGGCACCGTTTCCGCTGTTTTGCGGTCTGGGGCTGGTCATTGCGTACGCATTACTGGGATGTACCTGGCTGACAATGAAAACAGAAGGAGAACTGCAAGCGACTATGTACCAGCTGGCGCCAAAAATTTTGTTGCAACTGTTGGCAGTCATCGGGGTTGTCAGCGTGTGGACGCCTTTGGCGCACCCGGAAATTGCTGCGCGATGGTTCAGTTTGCCGAATTTAATTTACTTTTCCCCCGTACCGATCCTGACGGCGTTTCTGGCCACACTGTTGGTGATGTCGGTGAAAAAACGCCGAGAAATCCAGCCCTTTGTGGCTGCGCTTGGCATCATTTTCCTGGGGTTCAGCGGGCTTGGAATCAGCTTATGGCCGAATATTATTCCGCCGGACGTGTCCATCTGGCAGGCAGCAGCGCCGCCTCAGAGTCAAGGGTTTATGCTGGTGGGCGCTTTGTTCATTATTCCCTTCATTCTGCTGTACACCTTCTGGAGCTATACCGTGTTCAGCGGCAAAGTGGACCCGCAGGAAAGCTATCACTGACAGGAGGCAAGGGTGAAGAGAATGACGGATACTTTGAAGCAATACGGGTGGCTGGTGCTGATCTGGAGTATCAGTGTGGCAGCTTTAACCTGTATCTCCTGGCTTTTTCGGGCACTGATGACAGCGGCGGGTTTAACCGCTTAAGCGAATCAAAACCCCAATAATCTAAAAATCCGATGACGCGTCGTCATCGGATTTTTTTCACTGAAAAATCAGGATTTTTTCAGTTTTTTCTTCAGTTTTTTCAGTTTACCTTCGTGCTTGGCGACTTTCGCTTTGCGCACTTTGATTTCTTTTTTCAGTTTTTTTGCTTTTTTAGACACTTTTGCCATTTTCATTCTCCGGTTGGTTCAACGTTTGAGGAAAAATGGCTGACATGAAAGGAACAGCTTTCACCTAACCTATCAACCTGGCCATTCTGGCCGCATGCATGTGCTAAGCCGCTGGTCACTGAGATTGTGCGTTTTCTTTCACAAACTGACGGATAAACCGACGCACTTCACGGGCGGCGCTGGTATCCATTTCTTCGCATAAAACAACAAAGGCATCACGTTCTTCACCATTAATTCTGATGATTAACTGACTGTCTTTCTTCATTGCTTTTGATTTCTTGCGACTAACCATGCCGGCTCACTGTGACACACACATATACAATGTATATACATTCGATAGCGTTTTGGCAAATCAGTGATCTGAAATCTGCGCGGAAACGCTGACGTACAGATATTACATATGTTTCATGAAATCGCCGCCTATTCATTGGCAATCCAGCCAGGCGGAACGGCCTGTGGGTGTATTTTCCAACCCGATCAGGAGTGATAATGAATACTTACTTTGTGATGAAGAACGGTCATCAATACTCGGCGAGTGTAAAAGTCAGCGATGATGAACTTAATCTTCAGTTTGCAGCCTGCAAAGCGGCATCTGTGACCCTTGTGTCTGATACAGTCGTTGCCGAATCTGAGGAAAAAGCCATCCGGCAGGTAAAATCGATCGCTTATCAAACCACAGTCATTGCGTTGGTGGGGTTCATCAACACCTTATGCATGTTGTTTGTGGCAGAGACCGCGGTAAACCTGGTGATCATGATGGTTGCCATTTTATTTATGGTCGGTGTGTCCGGCAAGGCACGGGATCTTGAAAGTGAAGCGCTGAAAGCATTGCGCAAAGCGTCGACATGATCACTAAGCAACGCAAGAGATCATAATGACATTAATAATAATGGCACTGTGTCTGATGACATTTTACCTCTACTTCAACAAAGAGGAGGTTATTTATTTTGACGCATTACTTTCTGTACTGGTGATGATTGTTTATATCACGGCTTATATTAATTTTTCGGCTGACTTCCCCCCGCATATCAAGCGCGCCGGTTTGATTTGTGAACTGCTGCCTGCCGCTTCGCTCTGTGCCATCTTATTTCCTGACTGGAATACCCGTTTCTCACAAGATGTGACTGTCAGGTTGGGGTGGGCAGGTTTGCTATTGTCGTTCATTATTTTGGCATCACTGGTCATCTTGATTGGTTGAGCAGACGGTATGTGTCCGGTGTTGGTTTTCAGTCTGACTGAATGCTGAATTTTGCATTCAAACCTGAGGTTATTTTTGCTCTATTAGGCAAGGATTTTTCATTCTCACTACGCTTTATTTATTGCTTTTGGTTGTGGTAAACAGTGATAAGATACTTTCACCCAGTAAATGTAGGGGATTACGTTTGGCCGGGGAAGCGTGTATTTACCGGACAAGCGTTTTAACACGCCTTTTTACAAGAGCAAGACATGACGTGGCTTATTGTCTTTATACTGGTAGCCATAACAAAAGCGTATTAATTGGGAGATGAGAATGAATAAAGCGTATGTATTCGTTTCAATGGCTGCAGCCACTTTACTGTTCGGCTGTGTGAGTCAGCCTGCGAGCGAACCGGTGGGATCCGCGAACCCGGCCGCCGTATATTGTGTTCAGAAGGGCGGGAAGCTGGATATGGTGACTGAAGATGGCAAACGAGTCACTTATTGTATTCTGTCTGACGGCCGTCGCGTTGAGCAATGGCAATATTTCCGTGATAACCATCCGCAGGTTTCAGAAGCAGAAAGCATGTAAGCAGAAAGTATGTAAACAGAAAGCAGGGCCACGTTTTCAGCGTGGCTTTTTTCACTGTCTGCCGTTAATCCCTTCAGCCTTGTTTACGTAGCTGCCTCGTTTACGTAAGTAAATGTAAATATGCCACTTTCACGGGAGATTTTTCTGCAGATCAGCGTCTAAAGTGCTTATTAGGAAGCAATAAGGATAATGTTATGTCAGTTCTGGATAATGCTCAGCGCTATGGTGTGATAAGTCGGTTTTTACATTGGGGGATGGCACTGCTACTGCTTTGGCAGTTTTTGTCGGCAGCAACGCACGCATTGCTTGAAGATTCGTGGCTGGATGAACTGATGTGGGCAACGCATAAGCCACTGGGTTTTTTGCTGCTTATCATCATAGCGTTACGCCTTGTGTGGGCGGTTGTTAATCTGTCGCGCCGTCCGGCCTCAATCAGCCGTGTCGCTGCTCTGGGCCATAAAGCTTTATATGCACTGATGATAGTCATTCCTGCGCTGGCACTGATCCGGCAGTATGGTTCTGGCCGTGCCTTTTCACCTTTCGGAATACCGTTAATGGACGGGTTTGACAGCGCAAAAATTGAGTGGATGGTTGGGCTGGGCAATCTGCTGCACGGAGAGCTGGCCTGGCTGCTGCTGGCCTTTACTCTTGGTCATATTGTGATGGCGTTCTGGCATCGCATCCGTAAAAGCCATGAGGATGTACTGGCGCGCATGTGGCGTTAACGGGCTGTTTATGAGATCAGTTGCTTTGTTGTACAATCATTCCGATACCCAATGCTATCGGAGAAGATGATGTCAGCACCTATTTTGGAAAACACAGAGCAGCTCGGATCGATTAATCAGAAAGTCGTCGCAGACGGGGAAAACCTGCCTGCGGTGACACTCAAAGATGGCAGCAAGGTACAGACGGGAACCGTCGCGACCATGCTGCATAACATTGCGCTTTATAATGCGGGTCAGCGGGGAATCATCGAGCAAGAGCTGGAGCTGGCAATCCCTACATTGATAAAAGTCGGATTATTTGATCTCTTTAGTCCTGATGAGTGGGTTAACGGAGCAAACCCGGGCCGCCGCTTCGTCGGTTTAAAAGCCAAGCAATATCTGGCTGGCTAAAAGGCGAAAAAAGTAACGATTTGACATCATAGTGAAGAAAAGACAGATCAAGCACTGTGCCCGGCAACATTGTCCCTTGCTAAACTTAAGTTAAGAACAGGCAATGATTCCGGGCGGTTCCATGCACGAATACCTTCAGCTCGACCCCCATTACGACATTTATTTTCTGTCTGATCCGCACGGACAGTATGCTCTGCTGCAAGATGTACTCAAGGAGGTGGGGTTTCGTTACCCGCTTGATGGTGAAATCCGGGACCGGCTGTTTATTCTGGGCGATATGATAGATCGTGGCCCGGACTCTATGGCGTTATTGAAAGCCGTGCAGGATTGCCCGGCGATTTATGCCATTCAGGGAAACCATGAGCAAATGGCGCTCAGTGCCATGGAAGATAATGCTGACAGATCCTTATGGATCATGAACGGCGGCCGCTGGCATGAAGATGTTGCCCTTGCTGATGTCAGAAAAATGCTGGATTTCGCGGCAAACTTACCACTTTGTTATACCCTGCAGATCAACGGCCACCGAATTGGTCTGGTGCACGCCGCAGTGCCTTCGCCCTGCGACTGGCAACAGTTTACCCAGCGCTGTAACGAGCACACTCTGAGCAAAGAAGAACAACATTATTTAGTTTGGGACCGGTCTGTTTTCACCCATGATGAACACAGTGTCGTCTCTCACATTGATGCGGTGCTGATGGGGCACAACATAGTGTCAGGCCTGAAACCTAAGGTCAGTGGCAACCGGGTTTATATTGATGGCGCTATGTCAATGGGAGACAGAGGTCTGTTGCTGAAATACCGCCGGGGAGGTGAAGTGCTGGGGCTGTTTCAGGCCTATTCTTTCCTGCGGGAAAAATCGACGGATGGCTTAATGTGGATTTAACATGCACTAACTTTCAACTCAGCGATTCCAAGGCGCAGTCCACTTTCACCATGACAGTCGAATAAACTAAGCCGGAATATTCTGTAGGTGCAAGTGAATCCTGTTTAGCTGCACCGGCATGTTGGGGAGGAGGTTATGGCAGGTTACGGTTTACCTGTAAAAATGTGTCTTCACTGTCACAGGCCCTTTACCTGGCGGAAGAAATGGGCAAATTGCTGGCAAGATGTGAAATATTGCTCAGAGCGCTGTCGTCGCAATAAACACAAACAGAAGATTACCAATCAATAACAGTACCGTCGTAAGCCAGAAATTGGCCGGTCTGAGCCGGTGTCAGCGATTCAATGATTTTAATCAGGTCATTGGCAACACGGTGAGGAGGAAACAGTTTCCCCGCAGGCACATTGTGCTGAAACGGCTTGGACAGTGGTGTGTCCGTCGTGCCGGGATGGAGTGCCACGACACAACTTTTGGGTATCGTGCGTTGCCACTCAATACTGATAGATTTCACTGCCATATTGAGTGCGGCTTTGGCACAACGGTAGCTGTACCAGCCACCCAGCCGGTTATCACTGATACTGCCAACTCGGGCAGATAAGACCGCCAGACGTGGAGAAGGGCTGCGTTTGAGTGCGTGGGTGAAATGCTTCGCCAGTAATAGTGTCGGTAGCGTGTTGATGCGGATCATCTCTGCAAATGCTGCGGCTTCAAATTGTTGCAGGTTCTTTTCAGGCTTAAGGTTATCCGAGTGTAATTTACCCGCCGTATTAATGATCCAGTCTACTCGTTCCAACTTGCGGGCTAGCCCGGCGATGTCTTTTTCGTCAGTGATGTCAGCACGGTGCCACTGAACGCGGCAAGCATTTACAGGTGGCGGGGTGAGATGCCAAAGCGCATTGACGTTCACTGAGTCAAGCTGGCTGAGTATATCTACCATCGCATGGCCAATGCCGCCGGTTCCGCCTGTAATCAATATCTCCATAACCTCTTTCCTGCTCCTGTTGTTTTTTCGTTTTATGATGATGTCTCGCCTGACTGCTTGAGAGACAGAGCGGGCCGCTGAGGGAGGGAAACGAACCTTTACTTTTCGAGTAACGCACAATGGATTTTATAATCCTCAATAACCTGTTCACTGTATTGCTGGCAGGCGGTGATTAATGCGTCCTCGTTACCGGGCAGGCTTTCGACCATGAACTGTTCGAAGCGCACTGAGCGCCTGTCGCCGCGTGAATGGGCCAGCGCCAATGCCTCGCCACAGGCGGAGGCATACTGGCAAAAGGCGGTGCAGGGATCTTTGTCATTTAAGACCAGATCTTCGGGTTTGACCGACAAACGTGCATGGTGCCGTGAGCGAACCAGCCAGTGTTTATCCCGCCAGATAACCTCATCGAGTAAGAGATCAGGCCGACGCTGCATAAACCGCTGGCAGTCAGCGGTCAGATGCGCCGGATTGAGCGAGTTGACGGGACTGATATCAGGGAACGCGAAGATGGGGGCAGCCTGGCGTTGCTGCTTCACTTCAACAATATGGCACAGGGGCAAGTCATCGATACTTCTGACGTCGTTGGGGCCAACCAGAAAATAATAACGCCCGACATTGTTCGAGCCAGTTCCGGCATCAAGACGGATCACTATATCGAGCACATCATCATCCAGATACGGCCGGAATGTTGTCTCCGCCTCCTTATATTCAGCAGCATCAATTTCAGTAGCATCAATGCGCAGGTATTTTAACGGCTTGTCAGCAAAACGAAGCCTGCCATCTGCAAAAGTGGTGGATTTGGCTAGCTGGCTTTTACTCAGAAAATCTTTCCCGCCAGCAGCTCGCTTAGTGGCTTTGCGGCAATATTTATCCAGCACATGATCATCATCGAATTTTTTCAGGACATTGTATCTGGCATCGTTGTCTTCAATGACATGCTGCAATGTTTTTAAGTAAGCCGACAGGAATGCTTCACAGGCTTGATGGATGTCGTCTTTATTGACGGCATTTAAATCGTCGTCGATAGCCAGCTCGTCTGTGAGATAGCGCCCCTCCAGTAACCCGCAGCCGAAATCGCTGGCCAGTGCCAGGCTGGTCAGGTAGCGGGCCAGATCCCAGACACCATACCCGACACAGGCATCATCAAAATCGTCAGGAGAGAAGATAACCTGATCACCTTGTGATCCTTCTTCGGTCAGAAAGCCAAAGTTCGTCAGGTGGCAGTCACCCATGATGAAAGTCTGGCCGGGTTTGGCCAGCAATAAGTCGGGCAGTACCAATACCCCCTGAGCCAGATCGGCATAAAACAGCTGTGCAGTGCCGCGGAAGAACTGGAACGGGCTCCAGGCCATTTTCTGGTGTTTGTTGAGCGCAATGGCGGCGTTGGGGGCTACGCCGTCAATAAGCTGGATTTGTTGGCACAGGAACTCGCGTCGGGTTGTCATAAGCATCTTCTGGATTGGTGGCTATACCATTACCAGTATTGTTGATGCTCAAAAGAAATCTAGCTGAGGGGACAGGTTTGCACTCAATAAGCCGATGCCGGTTGCATTTTGTTGTGCTGAGACTGAGTCAGCCGCGGGTTTGTTAACAGGCTCCCGGCAGCCGGGATATCAGTCTGTTTACTCTGATATAAAAATACCGCCCGAGTGATTGAGGCGGTATTTTTTGATTACCGGAGATTATTTTGCCAGTGCTTCTTGTTCTGGTTTGGCAACCGCTGCATTTGTATCGGGCGAGCCGCGGCGGATCATTACTGTCATCGATAACAAGACAGTGACCACGCCATAGCTGACTTCTTCCCAGGGAACCAGATTGCCGGTGAACCGGTTAACCAGCAATACCAGCACAGGGATCAGATAGGTATAGGCCGATACCTGTTCAGGAGCCAGTGCGACGCTGCCTTGTTGGAACAGGAAGAAACTGATAGCTGTGGCGAACACCGCCAGATACCCGATACCCAGCCAGATATCAGCCGGAATTTGCGTCCATTGCACCTGCACCAGTTGCGGCGCGGTGGCGACGGTCAGCAAGCCTGTTGCACAGATCAGTGTCCAGCACGTCAGGTGGATGAAAGATTCACCTCGATAGCACTTCTTGACAATGATCGGATTGAGCGCCATACCCAGACAGCCCAGCAGATAAATTTTGTTAGAGGCTGTCATTGCGATAGAACCGGCAGCGCTCAGATCGCCACGGAAAATAATCAGACCGGCACCCAGCATACCGCCCAGCAAAGCCAGCGTGACAGACATTGAGGTACTGCGTTTGAACACGAACGCAGCCAGAATGGCGCTCATTAACGGCACAGTGGTATACAGGGCACTGGCGTCCAGCGGGCTGGTATCGCGCAGCGCAATAAACATGGCAACAAAATAGCCCAGTGCCGGCAAGCTGATCAGCGTGTATCGGCCCAAATCTTTCGCAGAGGGGATACGGAACTGTCTTTTAGCAACCAGAATCCCGACAAACAGCAGGCTGGCCAGCAGATAACGTACCCAGGTCACCACGAGTGGATCCATGGAAGCCATAATATAGCTGCCAATCGGGAATGACAGGCTAATCAGCACAGTGAAGAAAAATAACTTCAGGTGTGAAATTTGGTTCAATGACAACATTCAACTTCTCTATGACTAAGATTAACTCGAAAACCAGAGTATTTAACCAAAACCTGACCCACAAGACAAGAAATTTTGACCCGAAAGTTAAACAAACAACTGGCAATATTAGTTGCCAGGTGTGATCTTCATCAGCCTGTTTGTTGTAAAATTACAACGCAATGACTGAAAGCAGGGGGTTAGCGGGGTTTGTATAGCGGGATGAAACCCACGTGTAAGCTTGGGTTTTGTTCTGATAAACAGACCAAAGACCTGATGATGTTGCGGTATCGCGTTGAAACACTTTTGTCATCAGCTGGAATAAAGTAAAACGCGGTTCAGGGCTCATTAGCTGGTGTCAGCATTCACACTTTTGTCTTCCTGGGCAACAAAACATTATTCAATTAAGTGAATATTGATCCAGATCTATAAACAGGGTGAATTTTTCACCAACAATGGCTGTTCAATCACTCGTAAGGAGTCGCCGTCATGAAAGCCGCTGTTGTCAATGAATTCAAAGGGAAACTGGAAATCAAAGATATTCCTCTGCCTGCTGTCAAACCCCGGGACATACTGGTGAAAATTCATGCCTGTGGGGTGTGTCATACCGATTTACATGCCTGTCACGGCGACTGGCCGGTGAAACCCAAAATGCCTCTGGTGCCGGGCCATGAAGGGGTCGGCGAAATTGTCCAGGTGGGCAGTGAAATCCATCATCTCAAGATAGGTGATCGGGTGGGTGTGCCCTGGCTCTATTCGGCGTGCGGTCATTGTGAGTATTGTTTGTCCGGCCGTGAAACCCTGTGTCTGGATCAGCAAAATGCCGGCTATTCTGTCGATGGCGGCTACGCCGAATATTGCCTGGCTCATGGTGAGTATGTGGTGAAAATTCCGGACGGGCTGTCTTATGTCGATGCCGCGCCTTTGTTCTGCGCGGGGGTGACCACCTATAAAGCGCTGAAAGTGACAGAGGTTAAGCCGGGCCAGTGGGTTGCCATTATCGGTGTAGGTGGTTTGGGCCATCTGGCGGTGCAGTATGCCAAAGCCATGGGAATGAACGTCATCGCGGTGGATACCGGCGCCGAGAAAATGGCACTGGCGAAAGAACTGGGCGCTGTGCACTGTATCGATTTCATGCAAGAAAAACCGTCTGAAGCGATTCACCGACTGGTGGGTGGCGCGCACGGTGTCGTATGTACGGCAGTGTCCAAGCCTGCGTTCGAAGAGGCTTACCGTTCGGTGCGCCGCGGTGGCAGCTGTGTGCTGGTGGGCCTGCCGCCGGAAGACATGCCGATACCTATCTTTGATACCGTCTTGAACGGCATTAAAGTGATTGGCTCGATTGTCGGTACGCGTCAGGACTTACAGGAATGCCTGCAATTTGCCGCGGAAGGCAAGGTGAAAGCCATTACTGAAGTGAAAGCGCTGGAAGACATTAACGAGATCTTTGATGACATGCTCAAAGGTGAAATCACAGGTCGGATTGTGATGAATCTGGCGTCCTGATCATCCGACCTTGGTTAAATCCCTCTTGGTGTAAACCTGGAGGGATTTTTTTTCAGCGGCGTGATCGTTTTTGTTGAATGTAAATGGTGTCGATTACATCAAACTTTTTTGGTGAAATTATGAATTTCACCTGCTCAAATGCCAGCACAGATTCCAATTCTCAATGGACTCAACCACACTCCGTTGCATAGTTGCACTTGTCTGCTTGTGCAATTTGCCGCCATATCAAATCGAAGTCTGTCTGACGTACACCTGATGCTCGCATCAAGGTGTTGATGGTGATTTGTTGTGTTTACAGAACAGATAAACGTCAATGAGTTAGGTGAGAACATGAGAAAGGATATTCAAGTCGCGCTGCTGGCAGTACTGACCAGCGTCTTAACTGCCTGCTGGGATGATGATAAAGATGATGATGCTTCCGGCGCCGAGAGAAATGCGTTGATTCGAACTGAAACGTTAGCCGCCAACGATTCGCACTGTGCCTCCGGGGGGTTGCGGATAATTGCGGGTTACGATGAAAACCAGAATGCGCAATTGGATGAAGTGGAATACGTATCGTCAAAGTATGTCTGTAACAACGGTCAGCAAAGTTCAGATGGTGAAGGGAACCCAATATTTGATGAGGCGTTGGTTGGGATTGCCTTTATTGCCAGGGAGGATGTGAATTGCCCGGCAGGGGGGCAGAAGATCTACTTGGGTGTGGATAAGAATAACAATCAGATACTGGACAGTGATGAAATTACAGACACTGAGATTCTCTGCAGCGACGGAACGCTGAATGCGCCGGAGTCTGTGATTAATGCGCTCACTGCCTCGCCTGCGACAGTGCTGAGTAACGGTCTTTCTGTGCTTGAGGCAACGATATCCAATGCTTCGCAAGTTGATGTGATTCAATGGACAGATCAGAACGGAACATTGTTGTCTCCAAGAAGCAGCGAGCCACATGTCCTGGATCTTCAGGCCGG
The DNA here is from genome assembly GCF_038519165.1 of Photobacterium sp. SP02. Classification (NCBI taxonomy): domain Bacteria; kingdom Pseudomonadati; phylum Pseudomonadota; class Gammaproteobacteria; order Vibrionales; family Vibrionaceae; genus Photobacterium; species Photobacterium sp. SP02. The sequence goes on along the minus strand of NZ_JASJOJ010000051.1, from coordinate 7,934 downwards.
TCCGGATCTCGGACAGTTTACATATACAGTGAGCATTGAAAAGCAGAACGACAGCGGTAAGCAGGTACTGCAGTCTAAATCCATTACGATCACGGTCAGCCAGGCCCCGTCGGCCACTCAAACAGTATCGCTTGAAACCCGTCAGGTATTTCTGCCGGATGATTTTACAATGTCACCGGTGACGGGGGATATTTCTGGCACCGTGATTTACGGGGATCCGAAAACGGCATCTGCGAGTTTGCGAATGATGGCCATTCCAACACCGGAAGAGACAGAGCTGGTGGGTTTTGTCGCTGAACGAGGTGCACTGAATCAGGGCACTACCGCTCAGCAAATTCTGCAAACTATGGTGAATGCGGTCAGCCAGCATTTGCTATCCGCGGGAGATCGGATTGAACAGCTTTCACAGACTGTGCTGGAAAATGGCAATGTGTCTGCCAGCTATAACATCACACTCAATACTGCCATGCTGCCAACCAATTTGCTCCATCTCCTGCTTCAGCAAATGGCTGTGAATGTGATTGGTGGCGCGACAGATTCGTTAATGCCAGCGGCGACAGAAGTGGCAGTCTCGACGTTCCAGTTTGATCTGGTTGTGAGTTATGACCAGCTGCTGGATAGTTTGATTATGACGGCTACACTGGTGGATAAAAATCATGTGGGACGTTATGCGGATGTCATCAGCGCCACGACATCCGAAACTATCAGTGCAGCGCTGGGTTCAACCCTGCTGTTACAGTCAGATCAGTTTACCGCTGTTGAACAGACTCGCTCGAAAGCCGACTTTCTCTTTGTGATTGATAACTCCGGCAGTATGTCTGATGAACAGAATGAGCTGAGCCGCTTGACCCAAAGTTTTATTCAAACCATCGGGGCTTCCGGAATCGATTATCAGGTCGGTACGATCACAACAGACTCGGATGAGCTACGCGGCGTTGGGTTTACCAATGATGCCACGCAAATTGAAGCGGACTTCATTCCGGGTACCCACGGTAGTGCGACGGAGCGAGGGATATTTTTTGCTGAAAAGGCGCTGGATCCGGTGAACGGGACGGTCACCCTGGCCGGGTATCCCCGGGTTGGTGCGTCACTTTCAGTCATTATTGTCAGTGATGAGCCGAGTCAGTACGGTAATAATCCACCGTTTGACCCGAGTCAAAACCTGTTCACGGATAAGGGCTATCGCGTCTATGCCATTGTGAAACCGGGGGATGCTAGCATCAGTCAATATGATGATCTGGCGGTATCTACGCTGGGAAAAATACTGAACATTGATTTGATTTCAGAATACGACAGTTTCATGAATACGGTGGCAAATAATGCAGGGGCAACCAGTGCAGGCTACAAATTGTCGTTGGCCGCAACCCATCAGATCCTGTCTTCTTCTTTATCAGTGAAAGTGAATGGTGTTGCGATGCAGCGCAGCACGGCGAATGGCTGGCAATATTATCCGTTGTCGCAAGCCGTTGTGTTCACCGGTGCCGCAATTCCGGCGGTAGGCGCCACAATTACCATTGCCTATCAATATGTACAAACCACACCATAGATGGTGCACCACAGCCGGGCTGACAGGGGTCAGCCCGCTGTTTTTAGAGCCTTGTTTCGTTTGTTCAAGCGGAACGGTAAGAAAGGTCACTTTTTTTTCACTGTCTACTTGTCTTCATGCCGTTTCGTGCTATTTTCTCGCGACAAATGTCTATCTGGAGTTTATGACTATGCCTAAGGCAAGTGATATTAAAAAGTCTGCAGCTATTGAACACGAAGGTAAGGTGTATTTTGTTAAAGACATTAGCAAGTTAACACCGAGTGGCCGCGCCGGTAGCAGCCTTTACCGTATGCGTATGTATGATGTGGCAACCAACGCGAAAGCGGATGTGAGCTTCAAAGCCGATGACATCATCACACTGGCAGACTTTAGTCGCCATGCCGCGTCTTTCTCTTACATTGACGGTGAAGAGTATATCTTCATGGACAATGAGGATTACACCCCGTATCACTTCCACAAAGATGTGATTGAAGAAGAGTTGCTGTTCATTACTGAAGATATTCAGGGACTGCATGTGCTGGTGGTTAATGGTGCACCGGTTGCGCTGGAATTGCCGTCTACAGTCGATTTGGAAATTGTAGAAACCGACCCTTCAATCAAAGGGGCTTCAGCCAGTGCCCGCACAAAACCTGCTGTGCTGAGCACAGGTTTATCGGTACAGGTGCCAGAGTATATTGCTACCGGTGATCGCATTCGAGTGAATACACTGGAACACAAATATATGAACCGTGTAGAGAAGTAAGTTTCTCTGCATTGTTGGAAAAAGCCGCAGCAAGAGGTGCTCCCTGAATGTCGGACACTTTATCCTGCGGCTTTTTTTTGAACAGCCTCCCAGCATACCTGCTTTTATTTGCACTGCTATTAACTATCGTTAACATATGCAACACACTTTTATCTGCTGACCCGGCTTTTGTTGGGAAGAGTTAATATGAAAAAGGCACTGTCCAGCCTCATTACTTTATTTATGCTTCAGGGTTGTGCCGGATATGTAGGAGGCGACCTGGAAGATGTCGTGGTTGATACCTATCTTGATCAATGCCGGTATACGCCAGCCTATTACGAAATGAAAGTGTACACTGACGCGGTGAATGACTACGCGGATGAAAACATTTCCGGCATTATTTCGACTTATACCTTAGGATTATTTCCGACCTACTGGCTGTCTGAAGTGCGCAGTAAAGTCACGATTGAAGGTGAGGGTAAAGAGGTTTACGCCAGAGAAGATGTCAGTCGTATTCATACATTCTATGGTATTTTATGGCTGCTGTTTTTAAGTGATGACAGTGTGAATGCGTTGCGGGCGGATGAAGGTTCAGGTCTGCGTGTTATTGAAGGTATACAGGACAGGGCCGTGGCTAAAACGCTGAATGAAATGCCTGACAGCATTGATATTAATGAACTGTGTGTCACATATCTGGATTTATAATATTTTTGCTTATCTGTCTGCTGTATCGGTAGGTTTTCCTGTTATCTGTGGTGTTAAATTTGTTAATAATGAGCCCACTGTCAAATAATCAACTAAAATATCATCCATCGTGATTGGCTGTGACTTCCGCGATCTGTGCTGCCTGTTCAGGTTATGGTCGTGATTTAGTGCTGATTAATGCCGTTAATGTGATTATTTATGCCATAAAGTGGCAGGAAGCTGACATTTGCCCTGATTGTTTTCTGTTCAATCTCAATTGAGTTCGCAAGATTTAATTTGCTATAACCATCCTCGTATTAGTTCGATACATCAGCATTTTGATAACGATAAGGATACAAGGATGTCTATGCGTAAATTCGTAAGCAGTGTTGTGGCAGCCTGTGCATTGTTAGGCACGTCAGTGTCTGCCACGGCTGGCCCGGTAATGGATGATATTGTTAAAACCGGCGAACTTCGCGTGTGTTTTGACGCAGGTTATATGCCGTTTGAAATGAAAAGCAAAAACGGCTCATTTGTCGGTTTTGATATTGATATCGGTAAAATGATGGCTCGCCAGATGGGGGTGAAATATGTGCCGGTCAACACCGCCTGGGACGGTATTATCCCCACGCTTCTGACAGGTAAGTGCCACATCATCAATGCCGGTATGACCATCAACGCGCAACGTAATATGCGCGTAAACTTCGCAGAACCCTACATCATTGTGGGTCAGACTATTCTGCTCAATCCAGAGCTTGAAGGTAAGATCAAAAGCTACAAAGATCTGAACGACAGCAAATACACCATTGCGACTAAGCTTGGCACCACAGGTGAGCAAGCGATCAAGCGCATGATCAGCAAAGCGAAGCTCAATGTGTTTGAAACCCAGTCTGATGCTGTGCTGGAAGTGGCAAACGGCAAAGCGGATGCCTTTATTTACGACATGCCGTTTAACGCCATTTATGCTTCGCAGAACAACGGCAAAGTGGTTCACCTTGAGCAGCCATTCACCTATGAGCCATTAGGCTGGGCGGTCGCCCAGGGCGATATGGATATGCTGAACTTCCTCAATAACTTCCTGCGCCAGATCAAAGGCGACGGAACCTATGAGCGAATCTACGACAAATGGTTTAAAGACAACAGCTGGCTGAGCCAGGTGCAATAAACCCTGATAACGGCTGGCCGCTGAGCCAGCCGTGCGTTCCCGCTGTTTTCTCATTCCGACACGCCTAAGGAAGAAGTATATGATTAGGACGTCTAACCGGTGGCTCTGGCAAACTGTCTTTGTCGTCATCCTGGCGCTGCTGATGACGGGGCTGTACCAGGCTTCGCAAAGCATCAATTACAACTGGCAATGGCACCGTGTCTTGCCATTTATCGTGGATACCACCCCTAAAGAGTTCAGGGCGCAGGGTGATGGTACGGTGCAGATTAACGCTGATAACTCAATTACCATCAACCTTGACTACAGTAATGTGCCTCAGCAGATCCCCGCCTATGATGCCCGCCGGGTGCAGCAGGGCGATCTGGTTTTTGAAGGTGATGTGGTGGCAAGCAGCGATCAGTGGACGATCGGTCCGGTCACGCTGGGCTTGTGGGTGACTCTGAAAATCTCGGTGCTCTCACTGTTCTTCGCCATTATTCTGGGCCTGATGGCCGGATTGATGCGGATATCGCATAACCCTGTAACCAAAAATCTGGCTTTCCTGTACGTCGAAATTATCCGCGGCACACCGTTACTGGTGCAAATTTTCATCGTGTACTTTTTCCTGGGCACGATTTTCGATCTGGAGCGTTTTACCGCGGGTGTGGTGGCACTGTCCATTTTCACCGGCGCTTACATTGCGGAAATTATCCGCGCCGGTATTCAGTCGATTCCGCCAGGGCAGATGGAAGCGGCCCGTTCACTGGGCATGAGTTATCCCAAGGCGATGATGTATGTCATCCTGCCACAGGCTTTTAAACGCACGCTACCGCCGATGGCGGGCCAGCTGATTACGCTGATCAAAGACTCCTCTCTGGTATCTGTGATCTCTATTACCGATTTGACCAAGGCAGGCCGCGAGGTCATCAGCGGCAGTTTCGCCACGTTCGAGGTGTGGTTTGTGGTAGCAGGGTTGTATCTGCTCCTGACAACCAGCCTGTCGTGGGCCGTGCAGCGAATTGAGAAGAGGTTGGCGAGCAGTGACTAATACATATCAGGGCGATGACATGATAGTCGCCGACAAGGTCAATAAAATTTACCCCAATCTGTGCCATGCACTGAAAGATGTCAGTGCAACGGTGAAACGTGGTGAGGTGGTGGTCATCATCGGGCCGTCTGGCTCGGGTAAGTCCACCTTTCTGCGCACGCTGAACCAGCTGGAAGTGATTACCTCAGGGCAGATTGAGATTGATGGCATGAACATGTACGCCAAAAGCACCAATATCAATGAATTGCGTGCGAACGTTGGCATGGTATTTCAGTCGTTCAATCTGTTTCCCCATAAAACGGTGAAAGGCAATGTGATGCTGGCACCGCAGAAAGTCAGGGGACGCACGAAAGCGGATATCGAACCGGAAGCCGAAAAACTGCTCAGGCGGGTCGGCCTGGCGGATAAAATGAATGTCTATCCGTCGCAGTTATCCGGCGGCCAGCAACAGCGGGTTGCCATTGCCCGGGCCCTGGCCATGCGGCCGGACGTGATGCTGTTCGACGAACCCACCTCCGCGCTTGATCCTGAAATGGTCGGCGAGGTGCTGGATGTGATGAAAGATCTGGCCGCAGAAGGCATGACCATGGTGGTGGTGACGCACGAAATGGGCTTTGCCCGTGAAGTGGCCGATCGGGTGCTGTTTATGGAAGACGGTGAGTTGCTGGTCAGTGATTCGCCCGAGAATTTTTTTGATGCGCCCAAGCACCCGCGGTTGGCCCAGTTCCTGTCAAAAATTCTCTAGCAGCCACACATTTCTCTTAACCTGTGTAAGACCAGAGGCAGACTCAGTGAGTCTGCCTTTCTATTTCTACAATCTTTTTGGTTCCACTATAAAATCATGGTATTGCACCCTAAAGATGCAGGGTTGTCCTTGTTGAACCTTATTGGTGCATGAGTCGTGTAAATATTGAGCATTTCCCGTCTGTGACAATCGATTGCAGTGGCACTGAAATTGCAGCCAGTCGATATAAACAACAATAAGTTACGACACACACGACATATAAAATGCGAGATGCAGGGAGTTTGCACAATGGATTTGTCCGCTCAGGAAAAACATTGGTTACCCGTTTGGGGGCGTACGGGAAAACTGGCAATGCGACGGGCTTGCTGGCTCAACCGCAAGCGTCAGGATGATTTGCAACAAACCTTCACCAGTGTGGCACTGACACGGGTGAGAATTTTAGAAACCTGGGTGGAGAACCAATGGCTGTTCTTACAGGATGCGGCCTTGTATCTGGCCACCAAACCCGAGGATGAACGCGATGACGCGTTGCGCAGGCTCAAAGGACGGGCGGCGCACTTCTCTGAGTTGTTTATCACTGACAGCCATGGCCTTGTCAGCACCTCGACCCATCAGGGCCACAAAGGGCAAACACTGTTGACGCAGAAGGCGCTGCAGAACGGGCTCAGGGCGCGTTTTCTGCACGGCCCTTATGTTGATCCAGTGACAGAGCAGCTGGGTCGCACCACCTCCTCATTTCATGATGCGGTGACCCTGATGTTCTATCAGCCGGTGACTGTCACCCTGGCAGACGGCACCACACAGGTCCAGGGGTGTTTGTGCGCCAGGCTGCCCAATGATGTCATCAGTGATTTAATTCAGCGCGAGGCCGGGCATATCTATCCTGAATCGGGCGATAACTATATTTTCATGGTGGAGTCTGCGTTTGATCCGCAATTGCTGCCGGGCACGGCGCTGTCACGCTCACGTTTTGAAGACGATACCTTCTCCCACGGCGAAAACCTGAAATCCGGTATTCATACCCAATACGGCACGGTCAGGGTCAACCGGCATACTGAGTTTGAGATCCGCTTTACCGATCCGGCCACCGGAGAGCTGCATCCGGGGGTCAGGGAGACCATCCGGCACGGACAAAACCTGTTCGTGTCCTATCCCGGTTATTCAGACTATCGCCACATTCCTGTGATTGGCAAAGGGGTGACCTTTCAGCTGCCGGGCTCGCCGGATCGCTGGGGCATGATGTGCGAAGCGGATCTGGAGGAAGTGTATCGTCACCGGTCTTTGCATTACCGGCTCAGCAACACCTTTTTCATGTGCAGCGCGGCCGCCATTTTCTTCCCTATGCTGATGAGCGTGACTCAGGGGCTGGGTCCCTTGGCCCAGGCGGGCCTGGGCGCACTGACCGCCTTGCTGAGCTTACTGGTATTTCGCCTGACGGCTTCTGGCCCGCTGGTGAAGCAAATGCAGGAAATGACCTCTGTGATTCAGGCGCTTGCGGAAGGCGACGGAAATCTGCAGCAGCGATTGAATGCCGAGCGCTTTAAACCCGATGAAACCGGTGAGATGGGGCGCTGGATCAACAGCTTCATCGACAATCTGGATGGGGTGATCAGTGAAATGATACACGCAGCAAACGAAGTGCGGGAAGTCAGTGAGTCCATGCTTCGCCGTTGTGAGAGGATGGACGGCGCGGCGAATGACACCTCAAGCGCGATTGCCGCGATGCTGAATCTGGCGGGCAGTCAGCAGAGCGATATCAGCTCGGCATCGGTATCGGCGCATCAGATGCAGGATGTCATGCACCTGGTGGTGGTGGAAGCGGAGCAGGAGTACCAGCAGGCGTTAGCCAATACCAACAATATCAAAGGCGTTGTTGAGCGTTCAGCACAGAGTGTGAATGGGGTGAACAACGAAATGAGTCAGATTGGCGATATCGTGAAACTGATCACCGACATCACGGCGCAAACCAATCTGCTGGCACTGAATGCGGCGATTGAAGCGGCGAGGGCCGGCGACCATGGCCGGGGCTTTTCTGTGGTGGCGGAT
>NZ_JASJOJ010000050.1:0-30697 GCF_038519165.1 Photobacterium sp. SP02 | reverse complement strand
CAGCATTGCCGATCTGCTCGCGCAGGCCGAAAAGCAGGTGGGAGCAAGCTCGGCAACCAATACCGGGGTGCCCGGAGCGGCTGTCAGTACTGCAGAAAACGCCATTTCAGCGTCCGCTAATACCGGTATGCGAGAAACGCGCTTGATGCAATCCGGCGCCACCGCAACACCCGCCGCACCGACAGACAGCCAGGCTGTCAGTACACAGTCAGCCGACAACGCTCGCTTTACTGCCCTGCTGCAGCAACGCAGCCAGTCGCCGGCTCAGCAGGATCTCGCGTTAGCAGGATTAGTTGAATCCCGTAGCGCCGGCACAGCCCCATCTCTGCAAACCCTGATCGCAGGACTGTCTGCAGACGGTGCGGCGAACTCTGCGGCCTTGCAATCCGGTTCAGCCCAACAGGCTCAAAACGCCGCGGCTCCCGTGGAATGGGCCAGTGTCAAATTACCCCAGGGCCAGCAAGGTAAATGGGGAGAGCAGATGATCCAGGTGCTGCAGGACAGAGTGCAGTTACAGGCCAGCCAGAATTTGCAGGAAGCACGCATTCGGCTGGATCCGCCAGACCTGGGCAAACTGGATTTAACCGTTCGTATGGATGGCGATCGTCTCAGTGTTCAAATCCACGCCAGCCAGTCGGCCGTCCGTGATGCGCTGGTTCAGGTGTCTGAGCGGCTGAGAGCCGAGCTACAGGAACAAAATTTTGTTCATGTTGATGTCAATGTCGGCGATGGCCGTCAGGGTCAGCAGCAAGAGCAAGCAGAAGAAGACTCACAACCCGTTATTTTTGCCAACAATCAGGCTGATGACAGCCAGATAACAACAACAGATTCAGGCCATTGGTTATCAACCAGAGCCTGATGAGGAGCCATTTACATGACCCAGCGTAATCTCGTCTTGATCATTATCATCATGCTGATCACCAGCGTACTGGTCGCAGCTGCCAGTGTTGGCGGTACCCTTTGGTACGTCAAAAGTCATCAGGGCGAAGGCGGTGCCAGTTTCAGTCTCCCCTTTAGTCAACCAGAGAATGTCGATCCTATTTTCCATCCACTGGAAAAACTGGTTCTGTCGGTGAAAGGCGAGCGTCAAACGCACTTCATCATGATGGAACTGGCGCTGGAAACGCGTAATGCAGAAGCGATTGAAGGTATCGATAACTATATGCCGGTTGTGCGCAATGCCCTGCTCAAACTCTTCAGCAATAAAACTTACGAGCAACTGCAGAACCAGCGGACGATTGAAGAACTTCAGGATGAAGTCAAAGGTACATTACTGAACGCTTTCAGTCAGACACGTTATGCCCGCGCCATCGACAATGTATTGCTGACCAAATATGTGATTCAGTGAGGCGCCTATGCTAGATATCAACCCGACTGAAGAGTACGAGAAAAAACACGACACCGGGCGTAACAACCCGGTAGTGAACGAAGATAAGCTGATCCGTGATCACCTGATCTTAGTCAAACGTGTTGTCAATCAGCTACGCAGTCATGTCAGCACCCACTGCAGTCTGGAAGATATGCAGCAAATCGGTCTGATGGGACTGCTGGAAGCAGGCCGTCGCTACGGTAACGTGGAAGACCCGAATTTCCCGTCTTTTGCCGTATGCCGGATCCGCGGTTCCATTCTCGACGAACTACGCCGTCTTGACTGGCGCTCGCGCCAAACCCGGCAGCAGGCGCACGAACTGAATGACGTGACCCGCGACTTAATGAAAAAACTCGGCCGCCAGCCATCGGAGGCCGAAATCATCGCAGCGTTAGGCACGGACCAGGCAGATTATCTGCAGCGCCTGAATGCCTCTATGGCCAGCGAAATGCAAAGCCTGGATCAATTGCTTGAAAGCGGCTCCGATTTTTCGATGAACCATGACGGCGGTGAATCGGTTCGTCATGAACATATTCGCCGTACGCTATCGGCGGCGCTTGGCAAGCTCAAGCCGCGTGAACAGCTTCTGCTGACCCTGTTCTATCAACATGATATGAACCTGCACGAAATTGCACTGGTGCTGAACCTGACACCGCCTCGTGTATGCCAGCTTCATAAGCAGGCACTGAAACAACTGAATCAATATCTTTGCTGATAGGAGCAAATTGACATGCAAAAATTTACCGGCGCAATCGTCATTCTGTTGTGTGTTTTCGGCGGTTACCTATGGGCCGGCGGTACCTTGATGGCCATCTGGCAGCCTGCTGAAATTCTTATTATTACCGGTGCCGCACTGGGCTCTATCATCATAGGTAACCCACCACATGTTATTCGTGAAATGCGTATTCAGTTTCGCCAGATAATGAAGCCCCGCAAGAACGAACAAGAATACTACATGCAGCTGATGGGCCTGATGCAACTGTTGCTGGAAACCATACGTAACGGCGGCTTCAAGTCACTGGACAGCCATATTGAAGATTCTCAGAACAGTGAGATTTTCGAGCGTTACCCGCTGGTCAAAGACGACAGCCACCTGGTGGCTTTTATTACCGATAACCTGCGTCTGATGGCCATGGGCCAGATGTCACCCCATGAGCTGGAAGCTCTGCTGGAGCAGGAAATCATGGCCATTGAAGATGATCTTCTGCTGCCTTCACGCTCACTGCACCGCACTGCTGAGGCCCTGCCCGGTTTCGGCATTCTGGCGGCAGTGATGGGCATCATTATCACCATGCAGTTCATCGACGGCTCTATCGCGCAAATTGGCTACAAAGTTGCCGCCGCACTGGTGGGGACATTCCTGGGTATCTTCGGTTGTTACTGTGTGCTTGACCCGGCCAGTAATGCCATGTCGCAACGTGTTAAGCGTGATATGACAGCCTTTGAATGCGTCCGGGCCACACTGGTCGCTTATGTGGCCAAGAAGCCTACCCTGCTGGCCATAGATGCTGGCCGTAAACACATTCAGCTCGATGTGAAGCCAAGCTTCAATGACATGGAAAAATGGCTGTCTGAGCAGGAGGCATAATGCAACGGCACGATCAGATCATCATCAAACGAGCACGCCGCAACTCGCATGAAGCAGGGCATGGCGGGGCATGGAAAGTGGCATTTGCCGACTTCATGATAGCCCTGATGGCGCTGTTTCTGGTGCTGTGGATCCTGGCCATTGTCGACAAAACAGAGCGTCAAGCGATCGTGGCTTATCTTAACAGCTCCAGTTTGTTCGACCAGGCTTCAGGTAATCCGTTTAATACCTCCACCAGCCTGTCTCCGATTGATCTGGGCGGTGAAGCGGCGGACCTCAGCTCACATGATGCTGCTGTGACTGTCACCTCCTTCTACGACGGCAATGGCGATGGTTCACAAACTGATGCACTGGTTCAGGGTACGTATGACACTCAGGAACAACTGAAAGTACTGGCGCAAGTGGTTGAGGAGCTGGCAAAACAGGTTTCAGCAGAAGGAAACGTGCATGTCGATGTGACGCCACAAGGGCTGCGCATTGTCTTGCAGGACGACTTCCGCCAGAACATGTTCCACCGGGGAAGCAGCGAGCTAACGCCTTTCTTTGAGGATTTATTGCTGGCACTGGCCCCTATTTTCCAGAAGATTCAGAATCCGCTGATTATCAGTGGCCACACAGATGCAGTTCGTTACAGCGGCACTTTCAGCGAAAGATCGAACTGGGAGTTGTCGGCTTCACGCGCCAATGCAGCTCGCCAGACACTGATTACCGGCGGGGCGCCTGAAAATCATGTCTTGCAGGTTGCAGGCATGGCTGATCGTGCGCCACTGAATCCTGAAGAACCGAAAGCCAGCGAAAACCGACGTATTGAGTTGTTTGTCCTGACATCAGTGGCTGCCCGAATGGTGGAAACACTGTTCAAAGGCCCGCCGGCTAACGATGACGGCCCGGTGTTACAGCAGGCCCGTGAAAAAGCGGAATTTAATCAGCCTGTTATCCGTCAGGACTACATTGAAGCGTCTTAATTGAGTAACCGGCAAAGGGATTATCCCTTTGCCGCCTGGAGAACTTTAGCGAAGTTAACCCATGAAAAGAGCTGCATCATCTTCCGCAATTGTCCCAAGTGAACGTCGACCGGACAGTCTGCAAAAGTTATTTCTCTGGCTCATAGTGCTGGATTATTTTCTGCTCAGCCATTTTTTGCTGAGGATGCACAGCATGACACTGAATACAGGGACGACAATCAGTTTACTGCTTTTAGGCTACAACGGACTGCTTTCCTATCTGTGTTTCAAACGCGCCCGGCGTAGTGGTGATTTCTACATTATCTACCCCACGCTTGCCGCGATATTGCTGGCTTTTATTCTATTTTTGTATTTTTTCTTTCTCATCGCTTAACGGGACAGGCAGCAGGACACGTTTCAGGAACTTATGCCACAGAGCACAGTTTTGCATCATCCTTTCCTGGCAAGAGTTAATCCTGCATCCAGCTTGTCGCCTTATGCGTAAGAGAAAGCGAATGAGCTTAGCGTAATGAAAGATCAACTCACTATCTCGATATCAACGATTAACGGGTCTTACCATTTTCAACTGGGTAAGTATTTACGGCGGAACCTGATTGCAACCCTGCTGTTGTTCATCGTCGCCGTCGTGGTCATGGCATTTTCGATTCAGTATTTATGGAATGCTGTTGATCAGACACAACAGGAAAAATCGCAATTAAACCAGCATGCCAATGAGCTGAAAGATGAAATTCTTAATCTGGAAAGCGACCGGCAGTCGCTGGAGCAAAACCTGGCCGACAGGCGCTATGAGCTGGAACAGATTTCTGGCCGCGTGAATGAGCTGGAGAACGTGTTGGGTATTGAAAGCGAAGGGGAACAGCCTTTGGATACCCGACTGGATACAGCCGCACTGAACTCGGCGGTACGTGTCGCCATGCTGAAAGTAATACCTAACGGTAGTCCTATGGAATACCGGCGTATTTCTTCTTCATACGGCTCACGTAACCATCCGGTTTACGGTAACAAGCGCCGTCATCTGGGTATCGATCTCAGTGGACACACGGGAACATCAGTGCACTCCCCTGCCGATGGCGTGGTAGAGCTGGTACGACCGAGTAAAAAAGGCTATGGCAATTTGATGAAAATTGACCACGGCTATGGATTCATGACTCTGTATGCGCACCTGAAAGCATTCAAAGTCAAAACCGGTGATTTCGTCAGAAAAGGCGATTTAATTGCATTATCAGGCAACAGTGGTACCTCGACTGGCCCCCATCTCCATTATGAGGTCCGTTTTCTGGGTCGGGCTTTGAACCCCAAGTATTTCATCAACTGGGGGCCCGACAACTTTGACTATCTGTTTAACCATGAGAGGAGCATCCAATGGGACTCTTTAGTAAAAGTGCTGGAAGCACAGGCAAGCACTCAACTGCAACTATCATTGCACAAGGCTGTTCCTTTAAAGGAGATATCGAACTAAGCGGTAATATCCAGGTAGATGGCTACATTGAAGGACGTATCCGTACCGAGCAAACGTTATCGATAAGCGCGACGGGCCGTGTCTCAGGCGAGATCTTTGCCAGCAAAGTGGTCATTAACGGCCTGCATGAAGGGGCCTGTCACGCCGACAGCATTGAGATCCTGGAAAAAGGCAAAGCCAAAGGTGTCATTTACACTAACGACATTTGCATTGAGCGAGGCGGTTGCTTCCATGGCCAGACTTACCCGGCTGATAAAGAAAAAGTTGTCACTATCAGTAAAGAAGAACCAGTTAAAGCCGCCGAGGCCTCACAAGCGCTCAGCAAGAAAGACAGCGGTAAAGAGGCCGCGCCACTGACGCCACCAACACAGCTCAAATCAGCAGAGGCATCCAGCACTGCTGATAAAAGCGCCGTGCCCGCAGCAGCAACCGCAACCGCAGCAGCGACGGCGGTTAAACCCGCGGCCTCTCCGGCATCAACAGTGGCGGCACCTGTTACTGATACCAAAAAGCAGGTCAACGCCCGAAAATAACCTGTAAAACCGGAATCCAGCATTCCGGTTTTTTCTCTTCTGTTTTCTCTCCGCACTCTCCTGCTGACCGCCTGGCAATTAAAACTGTTATCTGCTTCTCAATTTCATCGTTTACTTTCAGTTAGTCCAGAAAAGCAATCATCAAGATACGATAATCAGTACATATTCAGTTGGATACATAAGGATCATGAAATGAAAACAAGGCTTACCCTGACCGCCATCTTTATGGCCAGTTTTGCACTCTCAGGCTGTACATCGACGCCGGGCGGCACCGCACAAACGGATACGGTCAACCCTGCCGATGCCACTCAGGACATTCTCGATGCCAGTGCCTGTATTGGTTCAACTGAGCCGCCTGCGGCATGGGCCAGTAAGCTGAACCCTGTCGATGATCCCCAGTTGCTGGCCAGTTCTCTCGGTCAGCCGACTAAGGGCAAGCTGTGTCAGGGGCAGGTGTATGAAGTGAAAGAAGGGGAAGCGCTGACTGTCTTTCGGGCCTGGAACAGTACCAACCCCAACAGCCAGTTTGGTGCCTGGTGGGCGGCAAACCAGCCAAACGGAAAAGTGGCCCAGTATCGGGAAGGTTACGAAATTTGCTATCAATGGTCGCCGCTGGACAAAATGACACAGTGTGAACTGAAACCAGGCAGCAAACTGGTGATCGGCAATGGGCAGAGTGCGCAGTGTTCAGAGTGGCTGACTTATCCGGTGTCGGCTGAGCAGCAACTCTACCTTGAAGATACGGAAACGCTGGTCAGCAATTGCCAAACCTACGATGCGGTTTTTGGCTGGGAATAAGGTAATCAGCCCCTGCTCGTGCAGCTAGCCGGCGTCTTGTATTGCACTGTCTTGTATCGCACTTTTTTAAGAGCGCTTTCTATAAAGCACTGATAGCCTCTGCGACAGAGGCAAAAGACACCTTAGCCGCACAACATGCGCCCAGACAAGACTGATGTGCCTTGATGATCTCAACAATCTCATCAAGGCACATTGTCTGTTCCGTCTTTTCTAAGCTGGTATCGCCCGGACGCAAACTCAGAGGACGAAACACCTGCCCGGCCGAATCAATCAGCACATCACCCGGCTGAAAGCCAAAGCAATGCAAATCAGCATCCGACTCCCATGTGTGGCAATCAGCAACAACACTCAGCTCCTGATCACCCTCATATTTCAACACCGCGGGCCAAATGACCATCAATATTCCACCTTACTGATTCAATCCGCCCATATTGCCCGCTTTCAGGTGCTTCAGGCAAGTGCCAAGCCAGCTTGCCTGAACGGCCCTTAGTCCGATTGCGATACCAGATGAATAATATTCGAAGGGCTGGCAACCCAAAATGCGGCGAATCCTGCCGGCAAAGGTTCAATCTCATCGCATCGGGCAATCTTGTGACTCGCAAGGTGCTCTGCTGCAGCGGCAATATCATCAGTCACAATTTCGAGCCAGATTTCGGCCTGGCTGATACCCGGGACGTTATCGAGCCACAGCGTTTTATCGCCAAACTGAAACCGGGGCGTATCCGTGTTTTTCTCACGAGCCAGTTCCGGAATGGCAATCACATCACGATAAAAACTCAGCGTTTTCTCATACTCATGCGAAGGTATCTTCATTGCGATATTGTTGCCGGGTTTAAACACAGCTTTCATGATGAATTCTCCTATTTACCAGACAGCACAAGTTACCAGGCTGTACAAAGGCTACGGCGGCAAAAACGCATACAGGCGAACAGCCAGGTCGCACTGATAAACCGGCCAAATGTAAGCATGCATTAGCATAGTCGGCAAAAAGGGCTGCTGTTACGGCATCGCGATATTCAATGATGCGGATCACTGTTTACCTTCAGTTACACACCTAACAGTGGTAAATGGCGCAGACGTTTATAATTGAACGCCAGCTCGACGCAATGACAGACAATCGGCTCGGGCAGCGGATCAGCAATATTCAGGGCTATGGCTCTGTTACCCTGCAAGGACAGCGAGTGTCCGTACACTTCACGGAAAGTATCCACTAACCGGGTATTGCAGTTAAAGTAGAGAAAATAGTGTGCAGGATCTTTAGGTGACCAGTTCATCCTGACCGGGCTGCCCCCTTTCACCTGATAGCTGGGTTCGCCCCATTTCAGTGCTTCTTCAACATTGCCCAGCTCATGGGCTTTAGCAACACCTAACACCACACTGCGCAGGTTTAGCATCACAGGTTTGATATGAGCCGGATAACTGTCGAATTTGGCTTTTACTGTCTCGTCCATGTCTTTTTTTCCTGATGGTGGCATAGTCAGCGAAACCGTCATCAAACTGCGTGCTCAATAGCATGTCGATAAGATTTTCAGGCACCATGCTTGGTCCGCCGACAGCCAATGGTTATGACTTGATGTCAGTCTCAGAAAAACATCATAAGCCTGCAAACGTAAACGGTTCAGAGACTTCGAATTTTTCGAGAGCGTTTCCTGTATAGATCTCATGGTTTGTAAGAGACAGCTTCCTGACAGGACTGCCTGCGCTGAAGTTGGCTCCCTTCAAATCCACCCAAAGCGTATTGGGCGTGAGCGCAGTCTCAAAATAATAAACAAGGTTCTTTTGGTCAGAGACGGAGCGCCACCGTGTGGAAGAAATGTTCGGTTCTTCTTCAGAGGCAATACCGAAAGGCACGGACGCATTTCTGATAACACTGAATACACTGGCAACTGCCGTTCGGGTATCGCTTGTTCTTGGAATTGCGTCCATATAAAACGAGGCCCTTACAAAACGATCAGCGGCGCGGTTGGTTCCCGGCAGCATAGTCAGGCCACCGATTTGCTGCCAGTAGGCGTTCAACGCAAGCTGTTGCTCAAAAACGGGGGAATTCGTCATCACTGTATAAGACATGTCATGATGAATAACGAGCTTTCCGTCGATATACTCGAAAATTGCGTTATCACCTTTGGCATCAGAAATAGACAGGTGAAGCGTAGCAAAACGGTCTGTACCAGGAATGTCTGCCGAAACCACCACGAAGGATTCTGAGCGCAGCGCGTCGACCGCTTCTTCAACCGTCGCAAAATTATCCAACACATATTGCACCCAAGCAGCAACAGTCAGCCCCTTTTTATCTGGCCCGTATTCCGGGTAACTGGATTCAGCTAACCACAGCAGATTGGCAACAAGTCCTTTCTCATTCATCCCGTCTGTGCTGGATATGTCGAATGCGCTTGTCACCACACTTCCGTACTTAGAGGTCCAGGTTACCGAGTTAGGCCCGACAGCCCCGTTTCGCTTCATCCCCCTGGGAAACAACCACAGATTCGCCGGTATTTCTTCCTTCCAATCCATGGATCGGGCAGTAATAATCATGCCATCCGGGCCTTGATAAACGGCTCTGGTGCAAGCAAACGCTGATGCTGCAACCAGCAACAGGCAAGCGCCTGTAATGGCGAGGATATTGATTCTGCTCTTCATTTGTCGTCTCCATCTTAACGCTGATGACATCAGGTTCGCGGCTGGAAAAGTGGTGGTTAAAAAGAGCTTTACCAGACCGGCAATGTTAGTTTGTGCCACACTACAGGCTACAGCAATACACGACCCTATCCTGCCGCACGAGTAATTAGCCAAACTCAGGTACATCGCTGTTTAGTATAAAAGGAATTACAATAATCGCCGGATAGTTCGGCTCATTGTCAGGTTTGTGGCTATGTTAGGCAGCAGTGTCATTAGGGAAATTGATCTGCCTCTATACCAGTGGACTTCGGCCTTTTCATTTACGAACCAGCAACCTAAAAAACATCGATGTGTTTTTATCCTGGTTTTGAGGATGATTGATCACAGATACTGGCTGGCTTCACGGTAGGCTTCAAGCTCCATGGGCGCATCGCGATAGCCGTAAATAAACAATTGCAGTAAATACTGTTTAGTCTGTTCCCTTACGCCCATCTGCTCTGCCTGACGGACATGGATGAGCTCGTGTGCCAGCAGCTCCTGATTGTCTTTCTCTGAGCGTTTAATCCAGAGTCCGTAACCATACGTATACGCACCCGTTAAAGGGGAACTGTAGCCATACTTTGTGGCTAACGCAGCAAGCTCAGGATCTTCAGGAAAAGGGAGTTTATCGACATAATAAACACGCACTTTATTTGGCGATTTCAAACCAACCCTGGAGGCAATCCTCAGCTGATTTGCATCTAATGGCCCCCCCTTCTCCAATGCTTCTGCTTCATTACCGCGCACATAGTGTTCTGCGGCCGGCAGTAACCTTTCAACATGCTGCAGCAGTTCCTGCGGCGGGTTTGCATAGGTTTCATCCCGATCTTTACAGCCAGAAACAGCAAAGATGACGGCAATTAAAACGATGACTTTCTGATACACATAACACTCCTTGTTTCACACATATTATATTGAAGCAGGCGTCGCTTTCGGGTCTGGACCATAGTCATTATCGCCCGAAGTCCCTGCTTCCATCATGACACTGAGACCGATAATTGCGCCAATCACAGGTACAAAAGCAACCAGCATCCACCAGCCACTACGATTGGTATCATGCAATCGGCGTACAGTAACCATGAGCGAAGGGATTACAGTCAAGCTGGTATACACAGCGAAAAGTGCATAGTCATCGTTAATGGCTTCACCAATGAAAAGAAACAGATAACTGATAAGCGCATTAATCAGGCAGAACATCCAATATTCCTGACGACGAGCCCTGCCTTCTGAATCCGCATATTTTTTGATCACACTGAAATAATCTCTCATACCTGCCAACCCTTAATTTTATCAATCTCATTGCACTGAATGCTGTGAAAACACTTGAATGACAGGCAAGCTTTACATGCCATTGCAATCAAATAGGTTTCACACACAGCTAAGGGCGACGAGTTGCAGGTTTCATTAATGCTTTCTTAAGTAAATAACGCCAGAGCGGCACACGTGTTGATTATTAGTTACGACAGTGCTTAAAAGGTGTAATTTTTCCGAGTTAATATTTTTTATAACGATCATTGCTGTTAATTTTTCATCAAATGACTGTCCTGTTAACGCTCACGACACCAGTTCGCCTTAGCCCCAATGCTATGCGGTTACCATCAGAACTCACACTGACATGCTACCGCCCCTGACAATCAAGTCACGAAGCAGGTTAAGTGCTTTGATGGTAGGTATTATTTCAGGCAGGCATCATATTTTGATATGAGTAAAGTTTCACTAAATAACATGTGTTTACATGCATATCTGTGGCTTTGCACCGGTTTTTGGCAGATGTAACAGGCAGGCAGACGGCAAACAGAGACACTTTCTCATACATAGAGAAACGGCCTGCAGTGCAGGCCGTGAACCAGTATTTATAACGTGACTGTCCTGTTAATTTTGTTTCTATTTCTCCGCAGAATAAGGATCGTCGGCAAGAAGGTAAGCTCTCAGGTCAGCTTTTTGTGGGTGCTGTTGCAGCCACTCGCGGAAGGCTTTTACTTTAGCGTAATTTTCATCACCGAACTTATCTTTGTAGATATCACTGAAGTTTTGTTGGGTGCTTTGTTCACGGATCTGGTGTTGCCATTGCCTGGTCACAACTGCGTTCAGTGTGCCTGCCAGGCCTTCAGCTTTCAGCAACTCCCATTCACAGCGATCTAACCACAAACCACCAACAGCTGCGCTGTAATCTACCCGGTGATCGTTTTGCGCTGAAATCCGGAATTTGTTCATAATCGTGCCGGTCACAGGGCACAACAAGGCTTTTTTGGTATCAGAAGCTTCTTGTTCGAAGCTAATCTCATCTGAGAACTGATAGTCAGGATTTCTGTCTTTCCAGGCGACGAAATCTTCAATCAATATCCAGTTCCCTTCACAGGCTGAACACGTATGCGCTCTGAACTGTCCTTCAATAAAGCTGGGATTTAAAATTCCTTGTTTACAACTCGTACACTTCATTCGATTACCTTCTTGGTGCGGTCAAATTACAACCATTGTAAAAGGATAATTAAGACAGTCTATATGCTGTGTTATAGGCGACAAGTCACAGGCTTTATTAACAACTGCCGAAGCAGATATATTCCACCGCATGTCAACATCACCCCAACACTCAAATGCACCGCAATGTATTGGGAGGAAAAGTCAGTAAAGACGCCGGTACTGTTTTGGCTATCATCAAAGTTTTGCCAAGCCCATACGGCTAACGAGTTGTACACGACATGAGTAAGGATACTTGGCCAGAGTGAGCGACTCTTCACAAAAACCCACCCCATAAATGTTCCGAGAATATAGGCAACTGGAATTTGATAGAGGTTCAAGTGATAAACAGCAAAGAGCATCGATGACAGCATGATTGCGATACCCTCAGAATAACGTTGCAAAAACCCCCTCAGGATAATACCTCTGAAGATGACCTCTTCTACCAGGGGGGCAACAATACACACAGCGAAAATTGAAGCGATGCCGTCATTCATTATTTTTCTGGTGAATTCTGTCTCTTGTTCACCAGCAACAAGAGATGAAACAATCCAGTCAGAAAGCAAAGGAATCCAAAGTATGGCTCCCGCAACAACAAAAACAATCGGCACCGACAGCAAGGTCATCGTGGCTCTCACTGAATTTCGGCTGTCATGAAACAATTGCTGCCAGGACAGGCGGTTCAGCGAGACAATGCCGGAGATGATAAGAGCACCAGATATCAGCGTGTTCACCGCGAGAAACAGCGCGGCTTCATTGTTGATATCCATTCCTATTTCAATCATCACCAGAGATAGAAACGTCTCTACCGATAACAGGCTCACCGATATAAACAGTGCGCCCCAAAAACTGGTCAGATAATGCTTTTGATTCATTCTGATTCCTCGCCATCCTGAAACTCTTCTCGCTCAAATCAGCTCACGATGTTCATTACCCGGTCTTTATCAGGACTGAACACCTTGAGATAGCTTTGATTCATGCATCTCAGAGCACATGAACCTCATCAGGTATGAACGGCATAAATCATCGCAGCATTAAACGAAAAAAGGTCTGCACAGCAGACCTTTTTATGACCGGAAGCTATATTTCCACTTCCGTTTTTCAGCAAATCACCGGTTTCAAAACAGCAGTTACTTCAGCAAAGCAACCACGGTATGACGGTGAACGTTCGCCTGGGCGGATACCACCTGGAAGGCGGCGGCGAAAGACTGGGAGTTCTGCAACGATTGCACCTTGGTATCAATGCTCTCAGCAGACTGGCCGGCCATCGCCTTGCCGACTTTCGTGTCCAGATCGGCCTGGAAGTTTCTCAGCTGATCCAGCCCTTTCTGGACCTGTTGCAATCCCTGATTAACATGGCGCATGGTGTGGCGAATTTGCTCACCGTCTGCCAGTTTCAGGGAGATATTTTCAATGCCCTGTGGCTCGGGCTGCACTTTAATGCGATTCGGCTGACCGGCCGGATAACGGTGGCCCTGCCCGCTGATGGTCACATGCTGGCCTAAGGTCTGAAAATCCGACTGGGAGGTTGAAAAGATCACATCGCCGCTTTCGGTGGCAGCCGCCCGCAGACCGAGCGGAATAACCGCTTTGTCTATTTGCTGGGTCAGCTGGCGATCGGTTTGCGAGGCATCAAAGGTCAGCAGCGCGGTGCCGCGATCCTGGACCGTCAGGTGCAACTGCTCACTCTGCTGACGCTGGCGTACCAGGTTCAGTCCGTTGACGGTAAAGCTTTGCTTGGGATCGCCTTTGGGCTGAAACTGCAGCTGACTGTCCAGCACCCGTTCACCATCAAACCGACCGCCATTCAGCGTTTGCTGTATGTGGCTATGGTGGCGCTGAAGCTGATCCACACGGCCTTGGGTAATCGCGGTCGAACTGCCCAGCATCTGAGTGAGGATTTTTTTCATCCCCTGCAGATCACGGCCCACGCTGACCAGGCTCTGATGCGCAATCTGCCCGCGGGTCACTTGTTGCTGGCCCTGTGAGAACAGCTCGCTGGTTGCCGTGTATCCGCCTTTGACGACAGCCGGGCGTTGCGCCGGTGTCGTGTCCTGAACGGCGGAAACAGAGCCACCGGCGGGTGCCGGTGGTGAAATTGTTGCCTTGTCATTTTTCAGCAGTGAAATCGACTGTTGCCGAATCTCTGCAGTAGAGTTCACCATAGTGTTCTCTCTTCCTTATAAGCGATCAAACAATGACAGATCGTTAATCTTGGTAAAGCTGGCCTGTGATGCCTGAAGTGCCGAGAGATAATTGCTCAAGCGTACAGACGCTTCCGCGTAATCCAGGTTTTTCAGGTCGCCTTCCACTTTATCAACGAACAGTTTGTTATCGGCGTGTCCGTCTGACATCAGATCCAGGTTATTGTGGCGGCCGCCCATGTCGGTTATGGCGCCTAACACGTTGCCAAAGGTGGTATCTATCGCAGCCAGGGTGCCATCCACTTCGGTTCTGAAATTGGCCGTCGGGGCCTGAAACTCTGCAATCAGATCATCAATTTTCTGAAAGACAGTGGCACCGCCACCTAAATCCAGCAACTCCAGCGCCGTCACGTTAGATTCCATTGTCACCCCTTTGGCGACTGTCACCAGACGCTTATCAGCATTGCCGTTCAGGGTGTAACCTGCGCCGGTATCCGTCAGAGCCTGTGTGTCGGTCTGGGTGCCGGAAAACAGATAGATACCTTCTTCGTCCTGAGCATTGAACACCGCCTGTAAGCCCTCTTTCAGGCTTTCCATTTCCGTGATAATGCCCTGACGATCTTCATCTGTCATGGTGCCGTTTGAACCCCATAGCACAAGATCACGTAAACTCTTTAAACTATCGCTTGCCGTGTCTAAATAGGCTTCCTGACTTGACAGCGTGGTTTTCACGTTGGCGATATTGGCCTGATACTGAGTCAGTGCGCTGCCTTCGCGTCCGAGGTTCAGAAGCTTGATGGAATCAATCGGATCGTCCGACAATTTGGTCAGACGATCACCGGTCGACATCTGTTGCATCACTTCGCCCAAACCCACATTGTTTTTGCTCAGGCTGCTCAGCATCATCTGGCTGAATTGAGTGTCACTGATACGCATAATTATTCCTTAAAACAGAGCCAGTACAGTATCGAACAGGTTATTTGCCGTACTGATCACCTTCATGTTTGCCTGATACGCATTGGCAAATATCATCAGATTGGCAGCTTCCTCATCGCTGTTCACTGAACTCAGGTTTTCTTTGACTGAGATCGCCTGTGCATTGAGGTTTTCCGCCGCTTTTGCGTCTGAGGTGACCTGGCGCGCTTTGATCGCCGTATCCCCTACCATGGCAGTAAAGGTATCGCTGATGGCGATATTGCCGTAACCGGTAATCGCAAAGGTCTGGTTGCTCAGACCAACCAAATCGGTCAGCACATCACTGTTACCCGGAGTACCGTCTGAAGACAGTGCCAGCTCTTCCGGTTTCAGGGCGGTAATTTTCAGACTCGAAGACGGGCTGGCCGGGTCGTAGGTAAACAATGGCTGGCCGGCATTGCCGTTCAGATCCTGCCCGGTGGCCAGGGTGTTGTTAAAGGCATCGGCAAACGCCACGGCCATTTCGTCCAGGGTCTGACGGAAAGGCAGCAGGGTCTCGACCTGATAGTCAGTTATCGCGCCAAGCTCACCGCCGATATCGCCGCTAATTGGGAAACGCTGACCGGCAAAATCGATTTCCAGATCGGCCAGATAGGGATCAGACGGATCGGGAATGGCTTTGATCTGAGAGGCCTGATCACCCAGCACCAGCGGCTGACCGGACGCCAGAGTGACCTGCAGACTGCCATCCGGCTGCTTATTGGTTTTGATGGACATCATTTCAGACAGCTGTCCAATCAATGCTTCACGTTCATCGAGCAGCTGAGACGGGTTGCCGTTGGTTGAGCTCATTTCAACAATGCGCTTGTTCACATCGGCAATATTGACCAGCAGGCTGTTACTCAGCTCCACCGCTGCCGTGCGCTGCTCACTCAGATCTTTATGCTGGGAGTAATAAGACTCAGACAGCGTATTGAAACGGCGCGTCAGGGCGTCTGCTTCACTGATGATTTGCTGACGCAGCGGCGTAGACTCAGGTTTCACCGACGCATCATTCAAGGCGGCGTACAAGTTGTCCAGACCTTTGGCGATGTTAAAGCTGTCTGCCCCCATCACGTTTTCAAGCTGAGACATATTGCTGAGATAACGGGAAGAATAGGACGCCTGGCTTTGGGTCGCCCAGGTTTGTCTCACTACAAATTCATCGGATATACGGCGAATACTGGTGACTTCCACCCCGTTACCGGCACTGGTGCCCAGTGCGGAGCTGGGACCGAGCGCAGCAAACTGCGCCTGCTGACGGCTGTAACCCGGCGTATTCACGTTAGCGACGTTTTGCGCGGTAACATCAAGGCCAGCACGGTTTGCATTCAAACCGGTTAATGCAATGTTGATTATGCTCATTAAGATCCGTGCTCCATTTTCGCATCAATCCTGGTAATTAGCGGCTGCTGAAACGCCATATTATTAATGGCAGTCACTCGTTGAGTAGCCGGAAGCTGTTCTTTATCAAGGGCGACCTGCTCACTGGCGGTGTTAAATTTGCCCGCCTCCGGTACCAGCGACGGGCTGTTGGCCGCCAGATTTTCACGGTTGAGCGCCGAATCGCCGCTGTCATGCGGGCTCAGTTGCTTGACCAGCATGTCGGCAATGCCGGCACTTTGTCGCTTCGCCATGTCCATCGCCAGCTGGCCGTCATAGAAGTCGCGAAAAACGCCTTGCTCTTTGCTCGAAAACGGGTTGTCTTCCGCTGCCAGTACATCACTGCTGCTGCGCATCTGGCGCAGCACCATCTGCAGAAACATGGCTTCAAACTGACCGGCCACTTCATGCAGGGCCTGTTTTTTGTCCGCCTGAAACTTCAGGTTATTCACTGCACTGTTATCGTGATACAGCATGGCGTTAGCCTGACCATCAATTTTCATTGCCACTCCTTAAATAACCACCAGCTCAGCATTCAGCGCACCCGCTTCATGCAGGGCCTGCAGAATTGACATCAGATCATCCGGCGTCGCGCCCAGGCTGTTCACCGCATCGACAATCGTGCTCAGTTCAGTCCCTTCCGGCCAGATATACATAGGTGCTTCGTCCTGATTGATATCGACCAGCGAGTTATTCACCACTTTGGTTTCACCGTCGGCAAAGGCGTTTGGCTGGCTGACAGACTGCATTTCACGAATGGTCACGGTCAGGCTGCCATGACTGACGGCAGCGGCGCTGACTGTCACGTTTTTGCCGACCACCACAGTACCGGTACGGGAGTTGAAGACGACTCGGGCCGGACGACGGCCTTCTTCGACAACCAGCTCTTCCAGCATCGACATAAAGGTCACGCGCTGCTGGGTATCCATAGGGGCCAGCACTTCCACTTTGGCCTTGTTGATAGCCGTTGCCACACCCGAACCAAAGGTGTTATTGACAGCGCGGGCAATGTTTTTCGCGGTGGTGAAGCTCGGGGTACGCAGGTTGAGCGTGATATTGGGCTTTTGATTGAAATCTGTCGGGATTTCACGTTCCAGCGTCGCGCCGTTCGGAATACGCCCCGTTGTCGGGGTGTTAATGGTTACTTTCGAGCCGCTCAGACCTTCGGCACTGGCGCCGCCGACAATCACGTTGCCCTGCGCCACCGCGTAGACTTCACCGTCCACGCCCCGCAAAGGGGTCAGCAGCAAAGTACCGCCACGCAAGCTTTTGGCATCACCCAGGGATGACACCACAATATTCACTGTCTGGCCTTTCCCTGCCATTGGATCGATAAACGCAGTCACACTGACTGACGCCACGTTTTTCAGCTTAGGATCGGTGCCTTCGCTGATCTGCACACCAAACTGGCGCAGCATATTGGTGACAGACTGGCTGGTAAATTTCACCTGGTTACGGTCACCCGTACCATCAAGACCAACAACCAGACCATAGCCCACCAGCTGGTTACCACGGATGCCTTGCACATCCACTAAATCCATAATAGGCATAGCAATGGAGGCGTTGGCAGAGACAGAGTGAGCTCCCCAAAGCGCCACTGCCATAAACAGCAATAGGGTTTTGAACGATTTCATCAGAACGGCATCCATGGGCTAGTAAAGAATTGAGTCAGCCAGCCGGCTGAGTTGCTGTCAGCCAGTGCTCCGCGGCCGGAATAGGTGATACGCGCATCACCGATACGTTGCGAAGACACCTGATTCAAGCGGTTAATGTCATCGACCCGCACAATCCCTGACAGGCGGATAAATTCATCACCCTGATTGAGACGCAGCCATTTTTCACCGCGGATACGCAGCACACCATTCGGTAGCACGGCGTTCACCGTTACTGTAATCGCCCCTTTCAGTTTGTTGCCCTGCGAGCTTTGCGATGAACCATCGAAGCCACGGCTGGCATCCACACTGGCCGATAAATTATCTGCGGTGTAATTGCCAAATATCGGCGCGCTGATGCCAACTTCAGAATCTTTGGAAAACTGGGTATTGGCTTTTTTGCTCGACTGGGTTTCTTCATCCAGCACTATAGTGAGAATGTCACCGACCCGGTAAGCACGGCGATCCTGAAACAAGGTCATCATGTAGTTGTTGCGATAAAGACTGCCGTCAGACGCTTCCGGCAAAGAGTAATCCAGTACCGGTGGCGCGAAGGCTTCATCATCGGGTTCTGGTGTGGAGAATTCAGGGCGCATGGTGCACCCTGTCAATAACACCATGAGAAATGGAATCAGCCACTTCATAGGATTTCCTTTCGGTGTAAGCATTAAACTGACTGCGCGACAAACTTCAGCATGTCATCCGCAGCTGAGACGACTTTGGCGTTCATTTCGTACGCGCGCTGCGTGGTGATCATATCGACCATCTCTTCCACCACCTGCACGTTAGAGCCTTCCAGCGCACCCTGTTTGATGCTGCCCGCACCGTCCAGGCCCGGCACTAGTTCATCCGGCTGGCCGCTGGCTTCTGTTTCGCGGTACAGGTTGCCGCCCAGCGCTTCCAGACCGGCCGGGTTTGCGAATTGCGCCAGAGTGATCTGACCCAGTTCCTGCGGCTGCGGATCACCGGCCACCTGCGCAGACACTGTGCCGTCAACACCTATGCTGATTCGGGTGGCCGCATTCGGGATCTCGATTTGAGGGATCAGCGGCAGACCCTGAGTATTGACAATCAGGCCTTCAGAGTTGACATGAAACTGGCCGTTGCGGCTGTACATGACTTCACCGTCAGAGTTTTCAATCTGGAAGAAGCCACCACCCATGATGGCCATATCCAAGTCCTGGCTGGTGTTTTGCGTGTTACCTTGGGTAAATACTTTTTGTGTGCCGACGACGCGCACACCGCTACCCAGCTGCACACCTGTCGGCAGTTCATTGACCTGGTCGACCGGTGCACCCGGCTGACGCTGAATGGTGTAGAAGAGGTCTTCAAACACAACGCGGTCGCGTTTAAAGCCTACTGTGTTAACGTTTGCCAGGTTGTTCGAGATGGCGGTCATCTTGGTGTCTTGCGCCGCCATGCCCGTTTTGCTGACCCATAATGCAGAATGCATGTGATCTCTCCTTCTTATTAGCCGTTACGCAGCAGACGGTTACCAGCCTGAGCGAGTTTTTCTGCGGTTTTCATCATCCGCACCTGCATTTCGAAATTACGTGTCAGCGACATCACGCTGACCAGTTCTTCAATCGCGGAAACGTTACTGCCTTCCAGGTGTTCCGGCGCCAGACGCACTGTGGCATCCGCGGCGAAATCATTACCGTTACGGGCCTGGAACAAGCCATCGTTCATTTTCTGAACATCGGTAATATTCGGATTGACCAGTTTTAACTGGCCCACTTCCAGTTCCGCACCACCGCCCGGTGGAATGACAGTCACCATGCCGGTTTCGCTGATTTCAATGCTCTGGTTAGGCGGAATAACGATAGGCTCGCCTTCTGCCATCACAGGGAAGCCGTTGACTGTCAGGTTGCCCTGCTGATCAATTTTCAGGTTACCGGCCCGGGTGTATGACTCACCGCCATCCGGGCTTTGTACTGTCAGAAAACCATCGCCATTGATGGCGATATCCAGTTTGCGACCGGTTTTCACCATGTCTCCGGCATCAAAACGGGTCGAGGCCGAGTTCGTCACCACCATAGTGCTGCCGTCAAAACCACGGCCCTGAACGGCATAACTTTTGGCTCTTTCCATGTCGGCACGAAAACCTGTGGTATCGGCATTCGACAGGTTGTTCGAGCGCACCTGCTGTGCGCTCAGTACCCGACTTGCTCCACTGGTTGCTGTGTATAACAAGCTATCCATCAACTAACCCTTAAATCGCGTTGAACAGCGCTTGGGTCAGCTGCTCTGTGGTCGAGATGGTTTTGGCGTTCGCCTGGTAGTTACGCTGTGCTGTCATCAGGTTGACCAGTTCGCTGGTCAGATCCACGTTAGAGCCTTCCAGTGCCCCCGGCGTCAGGCTGCCCAGGATACCGCTGCCAGGCTGACCGGTGATCGGCGCACCAGAGCCAAAGCTTTGCTGCCAGCCAGTGTTACTGACTTTGACCAGAGCTTGCGGGTTAGCAAAATCGGCCAGCATGACCTGCCCCTGCAGCAACGACTGACCGTTGGTGTAAGTGGCATATACCATGCCGTTGTCTTCCACACGCACGCCTGTCAGCTCACCGGATGAATACCCGTTCGGGTTGTTGGTGCTGGTGCCGAAATCGGCGCCGAACTGTGTAGTGCCCAGCAGGTCGATGTCCACACTCATAGGGTCGGCACCGGCAGGGTTAAAGGCAATATTGAAAGGTGCCGCCGGTGTGGCCAGCGTACCGTCAGTATTGAAGGTTGCTGCCTGAGGCGCACCCGGCGCAGCACCGTCAACAGACACATGAATATCCCAGGCATTGGCACCGGTTTTCACGAAATACTGGGTCATGGTGTGCGGGTTACCCAGCGAGTCATACACCTTGGTGGTGTAAGAGGAGTTATAGGTATCGTGGTCAGTCATATCGAATGGCGCAACCGCAGGCGTATTCACGCGAGAGTCAAAGTTCGCCACGAAATCCACACGGTCAGTGGCTTTGGCAGCCAGCGACGCCGTTTTGATTTGCAGATCACCCACAGCGCCCGATTGCAGATTGTTATTACCGTCAACGGTATAACCTTGCAGCTTCATGCCGGTGTTACTGACGATGTTGTTGTCTTTATCTGTGTTGAACACGCCAGAGCGGGTATAAACAACCTGACCGCTGGTGTCTTTGGTGACGAAAAAGCCGTTACCGCCGATAGCCAGATCCAGTGAACGACCCGTGCCGCTCACCGAACCGTTTTTATCAAAGTTCTGAGAGATGGCAGCCACTTCCACACCACCGGCCTGAATACCGTTGTAGACAGAAGAGAACTCTGTACGCGACTCTTTAAAGCCCGTGGTCGACACGTTTGCGATGTTGTTACTGATGGTATTGAGCTGTGTATTGGTGGCTCCCAGGCCACTCAGCGCGATATCAAAACTCATAATATCCTCGTTATCTTGTATGAAAATCAGCTGCCGAACTGGCTAATCTGGTAGAAAGGAACGCTGCCGACACCGGCAACATTGACCAGGGCTGAGCCCCCGTTACTTGGTACACGTACTTGTTCAACCTGACCGGCCAGCAGCACCTTGGGCTCTGTCTGGCCGGACTGGACTTCCACAGACACTGTGTAATTCCCTTCCGGCAGTTCCAGCGCTTCCGGGTCAATGGTGAAATCCACATCGCCGGCACCGTGTGCGCCCAGCGGTACTTTGGTCACACGGCCATAGTCATCTTCCAGCAGCAGGTTGACCTGATTAGACGCGTGTGCCAGTTCAATCTTGCCGCTCTGGGTACCTTCACCCAGGGTCATTTCATTGGTGCTGACATACACTGTCTGTCCCACTAAACCCGCCGTTGCCAGTACCTGCATGTTGTCCATCAAGACCATGCTGTTCTGCATCATCTTGGACATATTCTCGGTACTCTGAACCTGAGAGAACTGCGCCAGCTGACCGACATATTCCGTGCCGTCGAGCGGGTTGAGCGGATCCTGATTTTGGATCTGAGCCACCATCAGGGTCAGGAACTCGTTCTGCAGGGCATCAGCGCTGTTATCGCTGGTACGGTTTGCCTGAACACCGGTATTGCCGCTTGTGGTTGCCGGGCTATCTCCGGACAAGGCGGTGTATTGTGCTAAGCTCATCGGCTACCCTCCCCCAGACGCAGCAGGCCCTGCTGCATACTTTTCACATTGGCCAGCACTTCGACATTGGTCTCGTAACTGCGGGTGGCGGACATCATGTCTGCCATTTCCGCCACAACGTCGATGCCCGGATAGAAGACATAGCCTTCTTCGTTCGCCAGCGGGTTATTCGGTTCGAAACGCTTATCCACTTTGCCATCATGCTGAACCACATCGACAATGCGCACTTCCGCATTCGGGTACACATCTTTGTCAGCAGATAATTGTGTCTGGCTGTACACAGTGGCAAACACAGGTTTCAGCGCTTTGTAAGCATCATTAGGATTGCTGGCTACTGCGTCGGCATTGGCCAGGTTACTGGCTACCGTATTCAGACGGACGGTTTGCGCCGTCATTGCAGAACCAGCGATTGAGTAGATGTCCGTAAAAGCCATAGTGATTAACGACCCTCAATTGCTTTGGCCAGTCCGCTGAACTTCATGTTCATAAAGGTCAGACTGGTTTGAAAATCCATGTTGTTCTGGGCAAACTTGGCTTGTTCCACGCCCAGCTCAACGGTGTTACCGGTTTTGCTGTTCTGGTACGGCACCCGGTATTTCGCGCTCACATCCATTTGCGGTGGGGGTGTATCCACTCGTGAGCTTGTGTTTTTCATCACGCTTTCAAACGCCAGGTCTCTGGCGAGATATCCAGGGGTATCGACATTTGCTAAGTTGCTTGCCAATACTTTGCTGCGCTGTACCCTGAAATTAAGCGCATCAGGATGGACACCCAGCGCATTTTCAAAACTGATCGCCATTGTTTTTCCTTTAAATCGGTCACGCTTGCACCATGACTACTAACAAGAAACATGCCAATATTTTATGTATTATTTTTCAATGAGTTACAAAGAGGAAGGGAAGCGGAACTTCCGCCCTTTCACACATAAGCGGAAATCAGGAAACAGGAAATCCGGCAGGCTTCTCGCGCTGTGGGCAACGGTATTGATGCTCCCTTCTGTCACCCTGGCTGACAGCGGTAACAAACAGAATGAGTCCGAACTGGTGGCCTGGACCCAGGCTCAGATAGAGCAGGAAATCGCCAGTTATGCGTCAAGACAACAATGGCCTGACTATCACACTGAGATCAGTATCAGTGTGCCGGCTTCCGTTGATCACCTGCCGGCCTGTGACACTGCGCTGTATATCAGCGCCGCCGATCAACAGAGCCTGCCGGTGGGCTATCTGCGCCGCCAACTTGAATGCCAGTCCGGCCCCCAGCCATGGAAACTGAACATTACGGCCCAGGTCAGCATCCGGCTGCCGGTGATCGTCTCAGCAACACACATCAGGCGGGATACCAGGCTGTCGGCAACCATGCTCAAATCCCAGACCTTAACGCTGAGCCGTAATGAAGCGTTTGCGACCCGCCCCGAGCAACTCATTGGCCAGCGAACCTTAAGGCGGATCCGCAGCGGCCAGATCATCAACCCATTGCAGCTCCAGCCGCTGTGGCTGGTCGAGGAAGGTGACGCTGTCATCATAGTGGCCAGCAAAAATGGCCTGGAGGCCAGCATGAAAGGAGAAGCCTTACAAAATGGTGTTAAAGGTGAGCAGGTTTCTGTCCGCAATATCAGTTCAGGAAAGGTCATTCAGGCTTTAGTGGTCGAGCGTGGAAAAGTTGAAACTATTTTTTAATTTCCGCCCGGAAGCGGTCGCTTTTCCTCTTTAGCAGTTACTTAAATTCAAGCGGTAGAAAAAGCGAGCAGGATAAATTCATGAAAATTGACAAAGTAATTAATTCTCAAGTGGCGTCGTCAACACAGCGTCCGTCCAGCCCGGCACAAGTGGAAACCGCAGGTAAGTCGAAAGGTCTGGAGCCAGTGATCAGCGCCAGTAATCAGATCATTTCACAGGCGCAGGAAAAACTGGCCGACTTACCGGACATCGATATGGAAAAAGTGAATGCGGTGAAGCAGGCGCTGGCAAAAGGTGATCTCAAACTCGACATTGATACCCTGTCCAGCGCGATTCTGGAATTCCACACCGGACACGAATGAGGCCCGACATGAGCAAGCAGCAGATAGTGAAAGCACTGATTCAGGGGATCCGCCACGACCTCCAGGCTTACCAGCAACTCGGTCAACTGCTGTTACGGCAGCAAGCCAGTTATCTGCAATTTAACGGCACGACGTTATCCGAACTGGTAAAAAAGCAGGAACACTTGCTTGCTCAGCTTCAGCACAGCGCCTCGCAGCGCAGGCAGTTATTACAACAACTCGGACTGTCTGCCGATAAGCAAGGCATGACAATACTGATGAAAAAACTGCCGTCACCCCTGAATGCTCAGGTTCGCCAGAGCTGGCAGCAACTGGAGAATCACATCCAGTCCTGCCAGAAAACCAATCAGGTGAACGGCAATCTGTCCGCCTCTTACGGTGAATTGCTGATGCAGATTAAAGGCGAACCTGCCTATGGCACGGCATTAATGCAGAGCTGATATGACGACTGCCCGCAAAACCGGCTCCTGCTTTTGGGCCGGTTTCTGTTGTTGGTTCACACTGATCATCCTGCCGGGTTTCGCATTGGCCAACCCGGCATCGTCGTCTTTTTCTCTCAGTGCCGATGCCTTACAGGCTCAGGTCGACAAGTTACTGCCCCACCGCCAGCTGATTCAGCGACACCTGCTGCGTAATAAAGAGACACTGCTTGATATTGAGCAGGCACTGCGTGACAAACAGCTCCCGGCCAACCTGGCGTTACTGCCCATGATTGAATCCACGTTCAGGGTAGATGCCGTCTCGTCAGCCAATGCAGCCGGCCTGTGGCAGCTGATACCGGCCACCGCCGAGCGGTTCGGATTGCAGGTACAAGCCGACAACGACGAGCGCTTTGATGTCCAAAAGAGCACTCAGGCCGCCGTCGCTTACCTGTCATTTCTGTACAACAAGTTCGATCACGACCTTGCGCTGACACTGGCCGCCTACAATGCCGGCGAAGGCAGGGTCGGCCGGGCCATCAAAAAAGCCAACAGCCGCCGGTTCACGGCGCTGTCGTTACCGAAGGAAACCCGCGACTATGTGCACAAATTTCATGCACTGCTTTCGGTTGTGGATCTGGACGCGCTGACCCGACAGGCAAGCGCAAAAGATCCCCTTCTCCGGCTGACCGTCAGCCACCCGCCCACCGATATGGAAACCCGGATACTGACTGATCTGTTTGCTAAACGGGAGGTCATTAATATGTCGCCTGTCAAACCACTGATACCTTTATAAATATTGATACTCGCACATCCGTGAACGGTTCCTATACTGAAGATTGATATTTCTATTAATGAGCATTACCTGTCGGTTCTCACCAACAGGCCGATGAAGACGTAGAAGGACACGTTATGACGGACACGATTCAGGCTTGTCTGCTGGGAACCCTATGCCTGCTGATGATCTCAGGGTGCGATCGCGACAATGCACAAGACAAAGCGTTAATAAAAGCGCTGGAAAATAAAGTCGAGATGCTCGAACAGCAGCTGGAAGAACAGCCGGTTCAAAACCTCCTGAGTCAGGATTCGCAACGTGTCGAAGAGCTTGAACAAGAAGTCAACACACTCAGGGGCCGGCTGAGCAAACAGATCAGCTTTTCTCCAACCTTACAACGTATAGCAGAAAAAGGTTACCTCGAATGCGGGGTCAGTACCGGGCTACCCGGCTTTTCCATGCCCAATCAGCAAGGCGAATGGTATGGCCTGGATGTGGAGTTCTGCCAGGCGGTCGCCGCCGCAACCCTGGGTGATAAAAGCAAAGTAAAATTTATCCCTCTCAATGCCCGTGAGCGCTTTTCAGCGCTGCAAAAAGGCGAGATAGACATACTGTCACGCAATACCACCTGGACTTTGCAGCGCGACACGGCGCTCGAACTGCATTTTGCCGGCATCCTGTATTTCGATGGTCAGGGCTTTATGGTGAAAAAATCCCTCAACGCCAACAGAGCGGAAGATTTGTCCGGCGCCACCATTTGCGTTCAGTCCGGTACCACCACCGAGCTGAACCTTGAGGACTACTTCAAACTCAATAACCTGATTTACACCCTGGTGCCGTTTGATACCGCGCAGGAAACTATCATGGGCTTTGAAGAAGGCCGTTGCGATGTGCTGACCGCAGATCAGTCCGGACTTTACGGCTTAAGGCTGAATCTGAAAAATGCCGAAGACGCGATTATTTTACCGGATATCATTTCCAAAGAGCCACTGGGACCTGTGGTCCGTCAGGGGGACGACCAGTGGTACAACATAGTGAAATGGACACTGAATGCCATGATCAATGCCGAGGAGCTGGGGATCAGCTCGCAAAATATCGACGAGATGAAAAGCAGCAATATTCCTGAAGTACGCCGGTTTCTTGGTTTAGACGGCCCGCAGGGAAAAAGCCTGGGCCTTAGTCCGGACTGGGCGTATCAAATCATCAAACAAGTGGGTAATTACGGCGAAAGCTTTGATCGCACAGTCGGCATCCAGTCTCCGCTTCATATACAGCGGGCACAAAACAGTCTCTGGACACAGGGAGGTTTGCATTATGCGCCCCCGATACGTTAGTCTTGCCTCAGCCTGACGGGTCAAACCGTCAAATTTACACACTGTTACATCTTTGATCATAGGTATTGGCACTGACTCCAGTATATTTAAGCCAATAGATTCAACGTTTTTTTCAATTTCGGTTCAAATTTTCAATGACTTACTATTGAAACTTGCCGACGTTGCCGCCATATATGGCATAGTAGATTTCAACACTAACCCTAAGGGGAAGCATTTATGAACGATCGTATTGTCCGTAGTAATGGCTACGAAGGCGTACTGTCAACGAACAAGGTTCTGCGTAACACTTATTTCCTGTTATCCCTGACCCTACTGTGGTCAGCCGTGGTAGCCGGTGTTTCAATGGCAATGAACCTGCCGCATCCTGGCATCATCATCACCCTGGTTGGCTTTTACGGTTTGCTGTTCCTGACAGAAAAGAACCGTGACAGCGGCCTGGGGCTGGTCTTTACCTTCCTGCTTACTGGTTTCATGGGTTACACCCTTGGCCCAATCCTGAACATGTATATTGGCGCGGGTATGGGACATGTGATCATGCCGGCACTGGGCGGTACTGCACTGACCTTCATGGCCTGTTCAGCTTATGCACTGACCACTAAACGCGACCTGTCGTTCCTGAACGGCATGCTGCTGGCCGGCTTTATTGCTATTGTGGTTGCCGTGATTGCAAACATCTTCCTGAAAATGCCAATGCTGTCTCTGGTGATCAGCGGAATGTTTGTGCTCTTCTCTTCTGCGGCAATCCTGCTGACTACGCAGTCGATTGTGCGCGGCGGTGAGACAAACTATATCTCTGCAACCGTGACTTTGTATGTGTCTATTTACAACCTGTTCCTGAGCCTGCTGCAAATTCTGGGCATCATGGGCAGCGACGATTAATCTCGTCCGCCACTTACAATGCCAGAAGCGCCCTCCGGGGCGCTTTTTGTTTTTCTGTGATGCGGTAAATGGCCTTCAGTAAGCAGGCAATAGTGCGCAGAACACTTGCGAAGGACGAGCGATATCACTATCCTTGCCGGGTTAATAACTGCGAGACCGACCATGCTTGAATTTGACGGAAATGTCATCGACACCGATGCCCAGGGGTATTTAAAGAATGTCAGCGACTGGACACCGGAAATGGTGCCCCTGCTGGCGCAAGATGAAGGCGTTGAGCTGACTGACGCCCACTGGGAAGTGGTCACTTTTGTTCGTGAATTCTATCTGGAATTTAATACCTCACCCGCTATCCGGATGCTGGTGAAGGCAATGGCAAAAAAGTACGGTGAAGAAAAAGGCAGTTCCAAGTATCTGTTCAAACTCTTTCCCAAAGGGCCGGCTAAACAAGCCACCAAACTGGCGGGTTTACCTAAACCGGCAAAATGCTTGTGATCTATAGCCGGTGCCAAGCGGCTTCGGCTATATAATTTCAAATCCGTCAATCGCACGCCATTCAAGATCATCCCGGCTTACACTGTCCACCCGGGATGTACGGGGACCACTGGTCAGCCAGTCTACCAATTGTTCGACTTTTTCGGCTTTCCCGCACGCCAACACTTCGACGCTGCCGTCGGGTAAATTCTTCGCATAACCGCTCACACCGATTTTCAACCCTTCATGCGCTGTATGAAAACGAAACCCCACCCCCTGAACATGGCCAGTGACCCTGACCAAGACGCAAATTTGTGACATATATCACCTCAAGATTAGTCCTATTTAAAAGATAAAATATTAGTATTCACTTACGCCACACCACTCCTCTTTATTCAGGATGACAAAATGAAAGAAGTTGCATTTCGATGGATTGATAAATACCTCATTCACCTCAGGCTGCAGGAGAAGTTCTACCTCTTGTTCTTGTTGCCGCTTATCGGAATGATCGCTGTAAGTGCAATTTTAGCTGATGCTGGCGAAAAGCAGTATCAATCACTTATCGCACAAAAATTACAGACTTCAGCGCACTTACTGGCAGAACTGAAAGTGTCGCAGGCTGATGCCGCTCAATTGTTGAGTGGTACCCACCTCGCGATTGGACGTGGGATCGATGCGGTATCGGTGGCGGGAATGAATTACAGCCTGGTGTCCACTGAGTCATCGGGCCTGTTTGATTACCTCACAGGATTTCAGATTGGATTGGGCCTCTTTGTGGTATTCATGGCCTGTGCCATGGTGTATTACATCATGACCTTTATTGGCGGTGCGATGTTCACTACGCACAAAGCACTGTCGACTCTGGCTGATGGCGACCTGACGCAGCGGCTGAACTTTTTTAAAGTCCGGGATGAGTTCAGCACCATTGCCATCACTATCGACAAAGTGGCAGAACGCGAACAGCAACTGGTGCTGGCCACTCAGGAAGCCACCGCACTGATGCAGCAAATCAGCAGCGAGCTTCGTCAGCGCTCGATGCAAACTGAAAACCTTTCGACCGACCAGCAAGCACACCTGGACTCGCTGGCGAGTGCCACCGAAGAGATGGCCTCTTCAATCCGTGAAGTGGCCGCCCATGCGCACGACACCTCAGCGCAGACCCAGGAAGCCCAGGACGTGACTGAACAGGGCCGCATCCAGGTCAGCAATACTAAGCAGGCCATCAACCAGCTGACTCGCGAAATTCATCAGGCTGCTGAAGCCGTTAATGCACTCGACAGTAATGCCGCAAAAATTGACGCTGTGGTCACCACCATCAATGCCATTTCAGAGCAGACTAACCTGCTGGCATTGAACGCGGCTATTGAAGCAGCCCGCGCCGGCGAACAGGGACGCGGTTTTGCCGTGGTCGCGGACGAAGTGCGCACCCTGGCAGGCCGGACACAAACCGCGACCGTCGAAATCCAGCAGATGATTGAATCACTGCAAAAAAACAGCCAGACCCTGATGGCCGTGATGCAGAGCACAGTCACCAACGCCGGTGAGAGTGAAACCCTGATGGGGTCGGTTGACCAGCAAATCACCCAGATATCAGAGCGTAATCAGCATATTTCAGATCGCAGCACGGAAATTGCGGCTGCTGCGGAGCAGCAGGGTTCGGTCGCAGACGGCATTGCCAGCAGCGTTGAGCAGGTGCGGGAGCAATCGCGCCAGGTCAAGCAAGTGATTGCCCACACGGCCAGTGATATTGAGCGCTTGAATCAACAGGCCCAGCAACTGGAAATTCTGATGAATGGTGTCAGAGCCTGATCCGGGCGACCCGACATTGCTTCTTAGCTCCTCCCCCTTTTTCAAGGGGGAGGCTAGGAGGGGGTTACGTGGCTGCCTCGACGGTTTCAACACTCATCGCAATCGCTGTATCAACCCCACCCTAACCCTCCCCTTCATAAGGGGAGGGAATCGAAATGCCTTTTGGGTCCTCCCTCCCTTTCAAGGGAAACCTCACTATTCCTGAAATGCCCCGACTTGCGGTTGATTTTCCTCACACCGAACAAGATAATACGCCTCCATTCTTTACAGCTTCTGGTCCTAACATGACAGCTTCTATCTATTTGGTGAAAGGTCGCGATAAATCACTGCGCCGCCGCCATCCTTGGGTTTTTTCACGTGGTATTCAACGTGTCGAAGGGAAACCTGAACTGGGCGACACCGTTGATGTGTTTGATCACAAAGGTGAATGGCTCGCCCGTGGTGCCTATTCTCCTCAGTCTCAGATCCGTGTCCGTGTCTGGTCCTTTGAGCAAAACGATACCATTGATACCGCGTTCTTTATCAAACGTCTGAACGCCGCTCAGGGATTGCGGGACATTCTGGCTGAACGTGACGGACTGACAGGTTACCGTTTGATCGCTGCTGAGTCAGACGGACTGCCGGGTATTACTATCGACCGATACCAGGATTTCCTGGTGTGTCAGTTGCTCAGTGCCGGCGCAGAAGCACAGAAAGACAATCTGATTGAAGCACTCAAAACCTGCTACCCGGAGTGCAGCATCTATGAGCGCTCTGATGTATCGGTACGTAAAAAAGAAGGCCTGAAGCCTCGCACCGGCGTGTTGCATGGCGAGACCCCGCCGGCGATTGTCACCATTGAAGAAAACGGCATTAAAATTCATCTTTACAGCGGGCATGGCCCAGACTGACCAGTGTATTGGTCATAGTCG
>NZ_JASJOJ010000004.1:0-171993 GCF_038519165.1 Photobacterium sp. SP02 | reverse complement strand
CTCAGGGAAACAGATTTGGACATTGATTATCTGAGTGCTTTTATTGCCCTGGCAGACTCCCTGTCTGAGCACAAGGAGCCAGCTGCTCTGTAACATCAGATCTTAGCTTTCATGATCAGCGCGTCTTCGCGGCCGTTAGCACTGACACTGCTGTCGGCCCGGTAATAGTCTTGCCGGCGACTGACCAGCTCGAAACCACTGGCCAGGTATAACTGACTGGCCCTGGTATTGCCGGCCCGCACTTCGAGCCAGATGTCCTGCCCGCCATCTGCTTGGGCGGCAGTCACAAACGCCGCCAGCAACTGACGGCCCAGCCCTTGTCCCTGCCACTCAGGATCAACCGCAATATTAAACAGGCTCACTTCACCGGCCACGGACTGGCCAAAACAGTAGCCCGCCACTTTGCCGTCAACCCGCATCACCAGATTCAGGGCGATACGGGACGGCGTTTCTCTGATCTGGCTTTCTGTCCAGGGAAACGGGTGCGCACGTTGCTCGATCGCCCACACCTCATCAAGGTGCGCTGCTGTCATAGGCAGGAATTCAATCATTGAAGGCACAGATCTGCTGCCACAATGCTTTCTTGCTGGCGGGGTTATCATGCATCTGACGCAGTGACGCTGAGTGCAGTACCTGGCAATCGGACGGCTCAACGCCCTGACAACCGGCGAACCAGCACCAGGTCAGATGATGCTCACCCAGCTCAGACAAGGCGTGTGGCGGCAGAGTCAATGCCTGCTCCGGGGTCAGCTTCATGCTGCGCAGAATATTGCCGAACAACCAGGCATCGTGTTCATCCATCTCATCCGCGGTCACAAACAGCAATTGACAGGATTCAGGTAAATCAATCACAGACTGAACCCAGTCAGGAAAACACTCAGGCTTTCTGATTTGCCAGTTGGTCAGTCCCATTTCCTGCAATAGCTGCATGTCTCTTTGTTGCATGATGTGTTTACCGCTTTTGATGTTCTGTTAGGCCGGGAGCGCGGAAAATGGGGCGCTGTATTCAACCAGGCCATGATGACCGCTCAGGGTGGATGGCAGCAGTTCCTGAACCATGAAAGCCTCTTCCGGCACCGGCCAGGTGCAGCGCAAGCCGTGCTCCGCCGCCGTGACATAACCGCCTTTACGGTAATAGCTGTGATCCCCCAGCACCACCACCACAGGGTAACCCAGCTCTGCCAGTATTTCTGCACTTTCGCGCATCAGTGTCTGGCCGATCCCCTGCCCGCGGTATTCGGCTTTCACCACTAAGGGTGCCAGCCCTTGCCAGCCTAAGTCCTGCCCGCTGACAGTGACCGGACTGAAAAAGATATGACCAACCACTTCACCTTCATCATTGCATGCCACCAGCGATAACGTCATATGGCCATTTTCACGCAGGGTCATGACCAAATCCGCTTCCGCTTCGGTATCAAATGTGTGTCGCAGCAAGGCATCGATAGTCAGAATGTCCGCCGGCACTTCAGTTCGAATCAGCATAGTTATCCTCGAAGAGACAGTCGTCAGACCGTCATTGAATGTGGCGGGTATCCGCCACATTTAGCCGGCCCTATTTTGCGGCCAGGCCAGTGTGATAACAACCTCTTTCTCGCCAGACACAAAAAAGGATATCAGCACAGATTCATAGTAATGATACCTTCCCTGCCGACACTAGGGCCGTCCGCCTGGAATCAGGCCAGTCAATATTTTGCTGATTCGTATTTGTGTTGCAGACATGCAGATGAAAAATCAATGTCATACCGAGCCAACCGGGCTTTTCTTCTTCTCGCCAATACAATTGCAAATATTAACCGCTGAAATAATCTGCTTTTAAAACATTATTTTAGATTCATACATCTCGTTTACTCCGGCTAGTTTTTTGTAACCGGTGTCAATAAATCCATTTTTTTACATTTCAAATCAAAATTTTCTCATGAAAATAGGATTTTTTGACAATCAGACATTTTCTGACGTTATATTACGGGTACGACTTAGCCAGAAAGGGACATCCGAGCGATGTCAGCAGTAACAGACAATTTCGCCATGCCGACTGAATTCATCAACAATTGGTTTTTTCAACTGACAGGCAATAGCCCATTCCTGTTCGCCATTCTGGACAAGCAACACCACTATGTCGCAGTCAATCAACACTACTGCCAGCTCAGCGGCCTCAGCCGGGAAGAACTGGTGGGGCGCCGTGATAGCGAAATACTCGGTGAAACCTTTTACCACACCCTGCAGCCATACTACGAACGCGCCCTGAACGGCGAATACGTGGAAGGTGATGTGATTCTCAAT
Source organism: Photobacterium sp. SP02 (assembly GCF_038519165.1). Classification (NCBI taxonomy): domain Bacteria; kingdom Pseudomonadati; phylum Pseudomonadota; class Gammaproteobacteria; order Vibrionales; family Vibrionaceae; genus Photobacterium; species Photobacterium sp. SP02. The sequence continues at coordinate 169,713 of NZ_JASJOJ010000004.1, read as the reverse complement.
GAACACAGGCATCACACCTGCCTGTATTTCAGTGTGTCGCCACTGCGCGATGAGAGCGGCGAAGTGACCGGCCTGGCTCTGCATGCGATGGATACTTCTGAACGCTTACACCTTGCCAATGCCGTGGCTGAACGTGAAGACCACTTTAACCAACTCAGCCAGCTGATGTCTGATGGCTGCCTGCTGATCGAAAGAAATCAAGTGTTGTCCGCCAACCCGATGGCCGCTCAGCTGCTGGGCTTTGCTTCTCCGGATGACATGACTGGCGAAGATTTAGGGCAGCTATTAATAGACAGCAGAAACAACCGGCCTTTTGGTGAGCAACTGGCCGGACTGAGCAACGGCAAAGCCTACCATTGCCTGACCAGTCAACGATGTCAGGTGGAAAATGTACTGACACTGACCCTGAAAGACACCCTGGTGGTTGGCTCCCCGGCCAGTCTGGTTGTCCTGAGGCAGCCACAGACACAACAAGTCCAGCCCGAGCAGGTGGAACAGCTGATTCATACCGACCCGCTGACAGGTTTGTATAACCGCCACGGATTCAGCCGTCGCCTGGAGCAGATGATCAACCGACAGACCCCGTTAGTCATGCTGTATCTGGACATAGATAATTTCAAAAACATCAACGATTCCCTGGGCCATCACATTGGCGATCGGGTGCTGCAGGAAATTTCCCAGCGCCTGCGTCAACTGTTGCCGGAGAACGCTGTGATAGGTCACCTGGGAGGGGATGAATTCGGCATTCTGCTGCCCGATCCCATCCATGCTGAAATTGGCGAGCAGGTCTCGAAAAAGATTATTGCCCTGGTGAACCAGCCTTTCGACCTGATGCACTTCAGCAAGCATCTGGCCTGTTCGATCGGGATGGTGAACTACCCGGGCAACGGCAGTGATGCACGTTTGCTGCTGCAGCATGCCGATACCGCTATGTATGAAGCCAAGAATCGCGGGCGTAACCGTCTGGTTACCTTTGACGAGACCATGAACAAAGAAGCACGAATGCGGTTGTGGCTGGAAATTGAACTGCAGAAAGCCTTACAGAACAAAGGGCTGGAAGTCTGGTATCAGCCCAAAGTCAGTGCGAGGGATTTCTCCATTCACGGTGCCGAAGCTCTGGTGCGCTGGAAACACCCGATTGAAGGTTACATCAGCCCGGCCCAGTTTATCCCGGTGGCTGAACGCTCAGGCCTGATCGAACAGCTTGGCCAGGTGGTGATGAAAGAAGTCTTCACCACGGTTAAATACTGGAAAAAACAGGGGCTCCTTCAGGGCCGGGTGGCGATCAACCTGTCACCGCAGCAATTTGGTAATCCCAACCTGATTCAGTATGTCTCAGACTTGCAGCGAGCCACAGGTGTCAACCCGGATGATATCACTTTTGAACTGACCGAAAGTGCCATGCTGGGGGAAAACGAACACACCATACAAATGCTGAACGCCATCAAAAAACTGGGGTTTGCCTTATCGATTGACGATTTTGGGACTGGCTACTCCTCTTTGTCTTACCTGGCCCGATTCCCGCTGGACGAGCTCAAAATCGACCGGGCATTTATCAAAGATCTGGAAACCGTGCCTAAGCAGCTGACCCTGATCGAAAACATTATCAATCTGGGTAAGTCGCTGAATATGAGTGTCGTCGCTGAAGGTGTGGAAACGCGCCAGCAAGCCGCCCTGCTATCCAATCTCAATTGCGATTTCATACAGGGCTTTCACTTTTTCCGCCCGCTGCCGAAGCATGATCTGGAAACCATACTGATGAAAAACTTCCGCGGCAGATTTTAGGCCTGATGCACAGTCATCCCCCCTGCTGTGCGACAATCTCTTCTGTCCTGCGCAGCAGGTAATCCTTAAACGCCTGACAGCGAGCAGGCATTGGATGCCTGGGGCGAAAGTACAGATTGATATCAAACTGGCTGGCAACATAATCAGTCAGTAGCACAGTTAATGCCCCTGACGCCAGAGCGTCCTTAATCACAGAATGCGGCAAATAGGCCACACCGGCGCCTCTGATTGCCATATCGCGCAGTATCTCACTGTTATCACATTCCAGCGCATCGCTGATAGCCACAGCGCGGTTAATGCCATTTAACCGGAAATACCAGCGATTACCTCCAACCAGTGAACTGGCATAAAGGCAGCGGTGATCTCTTAAATCTTCCGGTTCCGTTGGTCTGCCGCACCGTGCCAGATAGCCTGGCGACGCGCAGGCGTATAACGGCTCACTGAGCAACAACCGGCGGATCAGCAAAGAGTCTTTCTCTTCCGTTTCCCGGTTGGTCGCTTTGGCCCGGATAATAAAATCCACATGTAACGGATCAGTCTCCCCTGCTTCAATAAACAAGCGAAAGTTCACCTGGGGATGCATTTCCATGTATTCCGCTATGATTTCACGCAGATAATAACTGGCGTACAGCGGTGTCGATGAGATACTGATAATGCCCCGCTGTTCATCTGCCATACTGCCCACTTCAGCGCAGATGGTATCAATTTCCGGCAACAGAGAAGAAAAACGGCGATACAGCATTTCTCCGGCATCCGTCGGTACGAGTTGGCGGGTACTGCGTTTGATCAGCTCGACGGCCATCAGCCCTTCCAGCTCCTTTACCCACCGGCTGGCCGCCGCCGCGGAAATGCCCCACACCTCCGCAGCCTCGCGAAACGAGCCATGCTGGATAACGGAACAAAAAAACACGATTTTATCTAATTGTTGCTGGCGAGGATTAATCCCGACCAGTGACTGGGTCATAGCACATTCCTTATGGTTTGAACGCCCGCCCGACCATGCTTTTCAGGCATGGGCCGGGAGCAATGAGCTTCAATAATGCCTGCGCAATCCTGGCTGCACTAACACCGGCACCTCGTCTTACAGCTCGCTTCACAGTCTTATGATCCACATCCGGCGATTTAAACGGTTTTGTGCCCAAACTGAGGAGAAAAAATCTCTGCTGACATCAAAGTCAGACCGGGATCAATCACAGGAGTGAATGACATGTGCGCCAGAATATCACGCTCAAGATCCACGCCTGGCGCAATTTCTTCCAGCACCAGACCTTGCGGTTCAAGCCGGAACACGGCACGTTCAGTAATATAGCGCACCGGTTGTCTGGTCTGGATGGCCCGTGAAGCGGAAAACGTAATTTGTTCCGCTGTCTCAACAAACTTACTCTGGCGGCCTTCCTGCAGAATATGCAGCGCTCCGTTCCTGACGGCGATCTCTAACCCAGCAGCTGTAAAAGTGCCACAGAAAAACAAAGATTTAGCATGCTGACTGATGTTGATGAAACCACCACAGCCCGGCAGTTTATCCCCAAAGCGGGACACATTGATATCGCCGCGGGCAGAACACTGTGCCAGGCCGAGAAAGGCCTGATCGATCCCGCCGCCATCATAAAAATCGAACATCTGATCCTGAGTAATGATGGCCTGCGGGTGTCTGCTGGCACCAAAATCCAGCCCGCTGGCCGGCAGACCGCCGATAGCGCCGGGCTCGACGGTAAGAGTCATGGTATCAAGGATGCCCAGCTTGCCGGCAACAATTGCAATGTACTCCGGCACGCCAATCCCCAGATTCAGTACAGCGCCGGGCGTCAGCTCCTGCACGGCGCGGCGGGCAATAAGGGTTTTGGCATCCAGTTGTTCCGGCAGACTATCCCGGTGCGCTACCTGATGTTCGCCTGAACCTGCCCGTCCGACAAAATCGGGATTGAAACGGGTGGCAAAGGTCTGCATGTGTTCCGCTTCATCATGGCAAAGCACAATAGCGTCGACAAAAATACCCGGAATTTTGATGCTATGAGGATCGAGTGTACCGGCCGGCACCAGCCGTTTGACCTGCACGACCACTTTGCCGCCCTGATTACGGGCTGCCTGCGCTGCGGCCAGATTTTCCACCACCAGACACTCATCTTCCATCGTGATATTGCCGTTTTCATCTGCCGTTGTGCCGCGCAAAATAGCCATATCCACCGGCAGGCGACGGTAAAACAGGTACTCTTCGCCGTTGATCTCCAGCACAGACACCAGATCGTCGCGGGTTATCGCATTAATCTTGCCGCCTTCAAGCCGGGGATCGACAAAGGTTCCCAGCCCGGTTGTTGTCACTGTCCCGGGCTTTCCGGCTGCCGTATCGCGCAAGAGGTGTGAAATCACCCCCTGGGGCAGGTTGTACGCCTCAATCTCATTGCTCAGGGCCAGCTTTTGCAGGTCGGGCACCAGGCCCCAGTGGCCGCCAATCACCCGCTTAACCATACCCGGTCTGGCCAGATGATTCGCCGCCCGTCCTTGTCCGTCTCCCTGACCGGCTGCAAAGATCAATGTCAGATCGCGGGGTGAGGTTTCACTGTCGTAGCGTTCACCCAAGGCCCTGATGATCGACTCTGGTACCACGGAACCGATAAATCCCCCCAGCATGACGGACTGCCCGTCGGTGATCCATGCCGCGGCTTCTTCAGCCGTAAGTTGGGTAACTGCCATGCGCAACTTCCTTTTACCGTGCAATTGCCTGAAGTGTATGAATCCCATCCCCTTGCTTTAATAGCTACAGATGAAATTGTGTTTTTCGAAACTGGCCACAACCAGCCACAAACACGTGATAACATATTGAAATTAATAAAAAATATCATTATCAATTAAAACAGGGGCTGCGATTTACACCTGGTATAGCATGATGCGGCTCGCACTTTACCACTGAATATAAAAATTGGACCGACCAGTGATGTTTTCAATCACGACTGAGAGGTCTAGGATGTTAACGACCTGTTACAACTATAACCATGAAACGGAGAGAGAATATGGATGTTGCCGTGATACTGCTCACGCTTGTGGGTTTGATGTACTTTGCCTACCGAGGCGTGTCAGTTCTGATCCTCGCCCCCATTTTAGCCATGGCCGCTGCACTGCTTACCAGCGATTTCCCTTTTTTGTATGCACTGTCTAATGTCTTCATGCCCGCCGCAGCCAATTACATCAAACTGTACTTCCCCATCTTCATCGCCGGGGCTATCTTTGGCAAACTGATGGGCGCATCGGGTGCTGCCCGTGCTTTATCACGTTTTATCATTCAGCATCTGGGTACCAAACACGCGATATTGTCTGTCGTGCTGGCGACCGCGTTGCTGACGTACGGCGGCGTGTCACTCTTTGTGGTGGTCTTTGCCATGTATCCGATTGGTGCAGCCACTTTCCGCGCGGCCGGTATTCCTAAGCGCCTGCTGCCTGCGGCGATCACTCTGGGTGCTTTCACCTTTACCATGACGGCGCTGCCGGGCACGCCGCAGTACCTGAACACCATGCCAACCATACCGTTCGGCACCACTATTTACGCGGCACCGGCCTTGGGCTTGCTGGCCGGAACTATGATGCTGGTGCTGGGAGTATTGTGGATCAAATACCGCGCCCAGAAGGCCATTGCGGCTGGTGAAAATTATGGCGACCATGATGAAAGTGATAAAGATCTGGATGACAGCGCCGCAACACCGAGCGTCTTGATGGCACTGGTTCCGATTCTGATGGTATTTGTCATCAACTTTGTACTGACCAATATTTACTTCAAATCACCTGCTGTGATTGCCGAATATGAAACACTGGATACGCGGATCAACGGCACCTGGCCTGTGATTATCGCGCTGGCTGTCGCCATTATCTTCATGCTGGTGAGCTATCGTCGCTATCTGTTTGATACCAACAAACACGTCTTCGACGGTTCGGTGGGCTCTCTGCTGCCCATTTTCAACACGGCTTCTGAGGTAGGCTATGGTGCTGTGATTACCGCCCTGTCGGCCTTTGTGATTATCAAAGCCGGTATTGCCGCCATTGATATTCCGGATCTGTTCAAAGTGGCGCTCACCTCGACCAGTCTTGCCGGTATTATTGGCTCGTCGTCCGGCGGGACAGGTATGGTGCTGGCTCTGCTGGGCAATGATTTTCTGAGTACCGGGATTAACCCTGAAGTGCTGCATCGCGTGGTCTTGCTGGCCGCTGGCGGGCTGGATACACTGCCGCACTGTGGTGCTGTGATTACTTTGCTGGCGGTTTGTCGCCTGACTCACAGACAGAGCTATGGGGATATTGCCGTGGTGACTATGGCGATTCCGCTGATGGCGGCCTTTACTGTCATAGTGGTACACCTCAGTACCGGTCTGGTCTGACAGGCTCGGATCAACAACGCCCCGATTAATGCGGGGCGTTGTTATTAGCCGGTATTCTGGATTATTTTACGCTGTTATTCGCTGCGACAAGGCTGAATATAGATGGCATCTGACGGAAAACGGCCATCCTGGCTGGGATGCTGGCGATGTAATCGACACAAATCCTGAAAAATGCTGATCGCTGTGACTGTAAATGCTTCTGCCTGCCAGCTATCATCCTGCTTGATCTCAATCATCACTTTGTCGCCCTGGCTGACATGCTCAGGTAAGCGAATGTCGTAGGTATGGCTGAATGCCAGCAACCAGTAATTATCGACAGTCACCAGGCGGCCTTCGCCCGGCGTGGATACCGAATAAACATAGTCGAGCTGCTGTGCTTTGGCTACGCTGACCGCCACCATTGCCATTAACGTGAAAGCGACATAAAGCCTGAACATAACCGCCACCTGCAAAGCACTCTTTCTAACACTATAGTGATTGCAGCTGGTCGGTATTTTCTTAACTCAGCGACAGAGCGGCTTAAAGTTCATCGCCTATGTCGCCGCTGGTATCGGCTTCACCCTGCAAACTCGCCAGTAAACGATTGAGCTCCAGAGTCGCAAACCTGTGCTCAACAAACTCGTAGACATTGCCGGCTAAAGCCAGTTTATACAGCTGAACAGCTTCCGCATACTGGTTGTTATGCTGATAACGCTTGGCCATATAGAAGTAGCTCTCGGTCAAACGCTCCGCCATCTGCTCATTGGTTTCACTGTCTTTCACTATGCCATCGAGAAGCTGTTGTTCCGATTCGCCGCCAAGCAGCATACCGGCAATGTTCCAGCCCCAGTCTTCGCGCTCTGCCTGGTCAAACCGGTTCTGCAGATTTTGTTTGGCTTTGTCCGGCTCTGATTCCAGCTCAACCATATACAGCCAGATAGCACGGTAAGGATCATTGGGATCCTGCTGATAATGCGCCAGTAAATCCTGTTTGGCTAAGTCAAACCGACCGCCATAATACAACGCGATACCGCGGTTTCGCTGTGCAAACGGATGGCTGATATCCAGTTCCAGTGCAGAGTCAAAGGCCTCGTAGGCCGCGTCAAAATGCGCACTCTGCGTAAAATACACCCCAAGAATATTAAAAATATCAGGCTGTGCGGGGTACAGAGACAGCGACTGGTTAAAGTCCAGTCGGGCCAGATCACGCAGGCCAATGCCATCATGAAGCAGCCCGCGCTCATAGTAGATCTGCGAACGGGTTTCATCGTTCAGATCACTGCGTCCCAATAGCTGATCAATACGTGCTAACTGGATTTGTTGCTGTATGGTTGGCTGCAGCGGGACCGCAATCAGCGGTTGCTCCCAGCTGGAATAGGTACTCGTAGAACACCCTGCCAACATAACGGCCATCGCAATGGCTACGTACTTACACCTCTTTGCAAACAATGCCATTCTCCCCTGCCCGTGCGAACCCGTTGCCGCTCATCAACACTTGATGAGCCAAAGGTAGCGATTCGGTTTTGATAGTTCATTGGTATAAAAAAGGGGCTGTCACAGCCCCACTTTTATTACGTAATGAAGACAGGCTTATCCAGATGGATTAAGCATCTTCACCAGCGGCTGGTGCCTGCTCAGGTTGTGCTTCCTTCATGCTCAGACGGATGCGGCCCTGACGGTCGATTTCCAGTACTTTGACCTGTACTTCCTGACCCATTTGCAGGTAATCAGAAACCTTCTCAACACGCTCCTGAGCGATTTGAGAAATGTGTACCAGACCTTCTTTTGTACCGATAACAGAAACAAAAGCACCAAAATCAACAATTCGCACTACTTTACCAGTATAGATGCGGCCAACTTCAACGTCTGCGGTGATTTCTTCGATACGGCGAATCGCTTCTTTCGCAGCAGTCCCTTCGGTGGCTGCAATTTTCACTGTACCGTCGTCTTCGATTTCAATCGTTGTACCGGTTTCTTCGGTCAGCTGACGAATTACCGCACCACCTTTACCGATCACATCTTTGATCTTCTCTGGGTTGATCTTCATGGTGTGAATACGAGGAGCAAACTGAGAAATGTCATCGCGAGCAGTGCTGATAGCCTGATCCATCACACCCAGGATGTGAATACGGGCGCCTTTAGCCTGGTTCAGAGCAATCTGCATGATCTCTTTGGTAATACCTTCGATCTTGATATCCATCTGCAGTGCAGTAATACCGTCGTTAGTACCGGCCACTTTGAAGTCCATGTCACCCAGGTGATCTTCATCGCCCAGAATGTCAGACAGAACCACGAAATCGTCGCCTTCTTTCACCAGACCCATAGCGATACCCGCTACAGAGGCTTTGATTGGCACACCGGCGTCCATCAGAGCCAGAGAGGTACCACAGACAGAGGCCATAGAAGACGAACCGTTTGATTCAGTGATCTCAGACACTACACGTACAGTGTACGGGAACTCGTCAACTGATGGCATTACCGCTTTGATACCGCGCTTAGCCAGTTTACCGTGGCCGATTTCACGACGCTTAGGCGAACCCACAAAGCCAGTTTCACCTACACAGTATGGAGGGAAGTTGTAGTGCAGCAGGAAGTGTTCTTTACGCTCACCGGTCAGCTCGTCCAGGATCTGCGCGTCACGCTGGGTACCCAGAGTGGCAGAAACCAGCGCCTGCGTTTCACCACGGGTAAACAGTGATGAACCGTGAGTACGTGGCAGTACACCAGTACGAACGTCCAGAGCACGAACCATGTCTTTTTCACGGCCATCAATACGCGGGTTACCGGCAATGATGCGGCTGCGAACCACGTTCTTCTCCAGAGAGCCCAGCATGTCGCGGATTTCGCGCTCATCCAGTGCGGCATCTTCTGCCAGCAGTTCAGCTACCACGTCAGCTTTGATGGCACCCACTTTCTCGTAACGCGCCATTTTTTCAGTGATTTGGTAAGCATCTGTCAGACGACCTTCTGCTTTTTCAGCCACGCGTGCTTTCAGTTCGGTGTTAACGGCCGGAGCCACCCAATCCCACGCCGGGGTTGCCACTTCTGCAGCGAATTCTTTGATGGCATTGATCACAGTTTGTTGCTGGTCATGACCAAAAACAACGGCTTGCAGCATTTGCTCTTCAGTCAGACGGTCTGCTTCTGATTCAACCATCAGCACTGCGTTATCTGTACCGGCAACAACCAGATCCAAACGGCTCTCAGCCAGTTCTTTGTTGCTTGGGTTCAGCACAAGCTGGTCATTGATGTAACCCACACGGGCTGCACCGATTGGACCGTTGAAAGGAATACCTGAGATAGCCAGAGCGGCAGAGGTACCAATCATGGTCACGATATCTGGGTTAACGTCCGGGTTAACAGAAACCACAGTCGCAATCACCTGCACTTCGTTTTTGAACGCATCAGGGAACAGCGGACGGATTGGACGGTCAACCAGACGGGCCGTCAGGGTTTCATTTTCAGAAGGACGGCCTTCACGTTTGAAGAAACCACCCGGGATTTTACCGGCAGCGTAAGTACGCTCCTGGTAGTTAACAGTCAGAGGGAAAAAGTCCTGGCCTTCTACCGCTTCTTTTTTGCCCACAACAGAAACGAAGACGGAAGTGTCATCCATGCTAGCCATTACAGCGGCAGTAGCCTGACGCGCCATCACACCGGTTTCCAGTGTTACGGTATGGTTGCCGTACTGGAAGGTTTTAACGATAGGATTCACGTGAATTTCCTTAAAATATTGATCTGCTTTTCTATTTGCGTCTGTAAGTATATCCGACACAGCAAAAAGCGTCATGTGAAGTGGGGTACTTTAAGCACATTTCACGCATCGCGACTAATGGCAAAAGCCGATTTGGGCAGCCTCTGTCAATAGCCGCGACCTCTAGGTCGACGAAAACGACTCGTGAACGCTATTCAGTACCGTTTTAAAACAACTTTCCAGTCAGAGATTGGCATCTCCGACCGACAGATGCAAAAAAGAAAGGAGCCAATCGGCTCCTTTCTTCCAGCAATCTTAGCGACGCAGACCCAGACGCTCGATCAGAGACTGGTAACGACCCAGATCTTTGCCTTTCAGGTAGTCCAGCAGCTTACGACGACGAGAAACCATGCGCAGCAGACCACGACGGCTGTGGTGATCGCCTTTGTGCTCTGCAAAGTGACCTTGCAGGTGGTTGATCTGTGCAGTCAGCAGTGCAACCTGAACTTCAGGTGAACCCGTGTCGTTTGCGCCTTGCGCGTATTCAGCAACGATAGTTGCTTTAGTTTCTGCATTCAGAGACATAACTCATTCCTAATACAAAATAGTAAAATTTGTGCCAGCCAATCTCTGATTCAGCCGACACCCGAGCCGCGAATTATACGCACCTGTCCGGAAGGCCGCAAGCGGAATATGATTCACCTGACAGGCCGCTGAGCGGCTTATTTCTCTTGGTCAGCCTGGTCCCGATTGGCCAGCACACGCTTAGGCGCCACCATGTTCTCGGCATTGATTTCACCCACACCGATGAAATCACGTTGCTCACCGGCTGTCAGCCTAACCAAGGTGCCGGCATCAGGCACACGACCGGCCTGGACTGGTTGGCCATTGAGCACATAACTGGCGACACCCGGCAGTAAGTTCACTTCCGGTAAATCCTGTACTGCCGAGTCGGTTGGCAACAGCAGCGGATCCAGCAGCTCTTTCGGCTGAATATCCTGCTCTCTGGCCTGCTCCAGCAGCGCTTCGAGCTGCTCTAGCGTGACCATTTTGTCCAACGGGTACTTAGAGACACCGATACGGCGCAGATAAGTGACATGCGCTCCGCAGCCCAGCATCTCACCCAGATCATCAACGATAGTGCGGATATAGGTGCCTTTGGAGCAATGGACTTCCATCTCAACTTCGTTGTCGCTAAAGCGCAGCAGTGAGATTTCATACACTGTGATATCGCGGGCCTCACGAGGTACTTCTTTGCCTTCACGGGCATATTCGTACAACGGGCGTCCCTGATATTTCAGCGCCGAAAACATAGACGGAATTTGCTTGGTTGTACCGCGAAACTTGGCAATACAGCGCTCCAGCAGACCACGGTCTACCTTCACTTCTCGGGTTTCGACCACTTCGCCATCCGAATCCGAGGTATTGGTACGCTCGCCCAGCTTGGCGATGACCCGATAACGCTTATCGGAATCCAGCAAGAACTGGGAAAACTTGGTCGCTTCCCCCAGGCAGATTGGCAGCATACCCGTCGCAAGCGGATCCAAAGCGCCGGTGTGGCCTGCTTTTTCCGCAAAAAAGAGACGTTTTACTTTTTGCAGGGCATCATTTGATGTGATGCCGCCCGGCTTATCCAGCAGCAGAACACCGTCTACCGGACGCCCTTTACGACGACGCGCCATTAGTTATCCTCACCTTCGTCCTTAGGTTCGTCAACGCGGCGTGCTTCGTCATCACGAACAACCTTGCTTACCAGGTTGGAGATGCGCATGCCTTCGGTCAGCGACTGGTCAAAAATAAAGTTCAACTCAGGTGTCACTCGCAGACGGATTTGCTTACCCAGCAGCGAACGAATGTAAGGTGCCATTTCGCGCAACGCTTCCAGGCTGTCTTCCGGTGTTTGTTCACCGATAGTCAGGAAGGTGACATACACTTTGGCGTATCCCATATCTCGGGAGACTTCCACACTGGAAATTGTCGCCATGCCAATACGGGGATCTTTAATTTCGCGTTGCAGAATCACTGCCAGCTCTTTTTGCAGCTGCTGAGCAACACGTTGTGTACGGCTGAATTCTTTAGCCATTTGATTCTCTCTCTAAAAGTCGGCCGCCTACCTCGACACAAAGGGGAGCCGAAGCTCCCCAGTGTTCATTCCAGGTCAGCGAGCAACCTGATTAATCCAGCGTACGCTGAATTTCAACGATTTCGAAAACTTCAATCTGGTCACCAACGCGAACATCATTGTAGTTCTTCACGCCGATACCACACTCGTAACCGTTCTTCACTTCTTGTACGTCATCTTTAAAGCGACGCAGTGATTCCAGTTCACCTTCGTAAATAACAATGTTATCACGCAGGACACGAATTGGGTTGTTACGCTTGATGGTACCTTCGGTAACCATACAACCGGCAATCGCACCCAGTTTCGGTGATTTGAACACATCACGTACTTCAGCCAGACCGATGATTTCCTGCTTGAACTCAGGAGACAGCATGCCGCCCATCGCTGCTTTCACTTCATCAATCAGCTGATAGATGATGGAATAGTAGCGCAGATCCAGGTTCTCAGCTTCGATGGTCTTACGGGCAGACGCATCCGCACGGACGTTGAAGCCCAGCAGAATCGCGTTAGACGCGGCAGCCAGTACGGCGTCAGTTTCAGTGATACCACCTACGCCGGAACCGACGATGTTCACTTTCACTTCTTCCGTTGACAGCTTACGCAGTGAATCGGCAATCGCTTCCACAGAACCCTGTACATCGGCTTTCAGTACAACATTCAGTTCAGCCACTTCACCTGCAGTCATGTTAGAGAACATGTTCTCCAGCTTGGCTTTCTGCTGGCGAGCCAGTTTCACATCGCGGAACTTACCTTGACGGTAGAGTGCCACTTCGCGCGCTTTACGCTCATCACGGACAACAGTCGCTTCGTCACCCGAAGACGGTACACCAGACAGACCCAGAATCTCAACCGGGATAGACGGACCCGCTTCTTCAATGTCACGACCCAGCTCATCACGCATAGCACGTACGCGACCATATTCCAGGCCACACAGTACGATGTCGCCTTTGCGCAGCGTACCTTCCTGAACCAGCACAGTCGCAACCGGACCACGGCCTTTATCCAGGCGGGATTCAACCACCACACCTTTCGCCATGCCTTCAGAAACGGCTTTCAGTTCCAGAACTTCTGCTTGCAGCAGAATTGCTTCCAGCAGACCATCGATGTTCGTACCCTGTTTGGCAGAGATATGAACAAACATGTTCTCGCCGCCCCACTCTTCCGGCATCACGTCGTACTGGGCCAGCTCGTTCTTCACGTTGTCTGGGTTAGCATCTTCTTTATCGATCTTGTTCACAGCAACGATCAGCGGTACACCTGCCGCTTTCGCGTGCTGGATCGCTTCAATCGTCTGTGGCATCACGCCATCGTCTGCGGCAACCACCAGGACAACGATATCCGTCGCCTGTGCACCACGGGCACGCATAGCGGTAAACGCGGCGTGTCCAGGGGTATCCAGGAAGGTGATCATACCGTTATCGGTTTCAACGTGGTATGCACCAATGTGCTGAGTAATACCACCGGCTTCGCCTGCCGCAACGTGCGCTTTACGGATGTAATCCAGGGTAGATGTTTTACCGTGGTCAACGTGACCCATGATAGTCACAACCGGAGCACGAGGGACAACAGTCAGATTCTCGTCGCGATCAGACAGTACGGCTTCTTCCAGCTCGTTCTCTTTACGCAGGATAACCTTGTGGCCCATTTCTTCAGCAACCAGCTGTGCGGTTTCCTGATCGATAACCTGGTTGATCGTGGCCATAGCGCCAAGCTTCATCATCACTTTGATAACTTCAGCCGCTTTCACCGCCATCTTGTTAGCCAGTTCAGCAACAACGATGGTTTCACCGATAACAACATCGGCTTTGGCAACAGTGGCTGTTTTATCGAAGCCATGACGCATTGACGTAGGCTTGCTCATTTGCTGCTTGCCACGACCACGCTGGTTACGTCCACCTCGTTGAGGCATCGCACGTTCACGCGGCTCATCACCCTTAGGACCGCTGGCGGCTTTTTTCTTTTTAGCACGGCGACGAGATTCTTCCTCGCGACGGTCTTGTTCATCTTCCGCCGCACGGGCATGGGTAGAAGTAGTCGTGTGGTAGTCTGATTGTTCCATAGCACCTGTTTCCTGGTCCTTTTTCGACCAGTTCTTTTCATTGATTTCTGCCATTTTGCGTGCCTCTTCTAGCTGACGCTGACTGTCTTCCTCGGCTTTACGCTTGGCTTCCTCTTCCCGGCGGCGTTGCAGTTCTTCAGCTTCTTTCTTAGTAGCCTGTTGCTCAGCGGCACGCTTCGCTTTCTCTTCTGCCTGACGTGGATTGGCATCCACTGCATCACGATTAGCTTGCTTCTCTGACTGCTGGGCTTTCTCTTCTGTTAAGCGTTTTTCTTCCGCTTCACGCTGAGCTTTTTCTTCAGCTTCACGTTTAGCCCGCTCTTCTGCTTCGCGTTTCGCTGCTTCTTCTGCAGCACGCTTGGCTTCCTCTTCAGCCTTGCGCGCTTCTTCAGCACGCTGCTCTTCTTCAAGGGCTGAGCGCTTGACATAGGTGCGTTTTTTACGCACCTCTACTTGAATGTTTTTACTCTTTCCGCCTGTACCCGATACACTCAGCGTGCTACGGGTCTTACGTTGCAGAGTCAGGCGGGTCGGTGCCTCGTCAGTGTTACCACCGTGTTCTTTCTTCAGGTGGCTCAACAGAGACTCTTTTTCCTGTTGGTTGACACTGTCTTCAGCTTTTTTGCTGATGCCAGCATCGGCAAACTGTTGAAGCAAACGATCAATCGGGGTACCGATTTCTTCGGCAAGTGCCTTAATTGAAACCTCTGACATGCTGCTCCTCCCTTGCTAATTAATTATGCTTCGTCGCTGAACCAGCAGATATTACGGGCAGCCATGATCAATTCACCCGCGCTGGTTTCATTCAGGCCTTCGATGTCCAGTAGGTCATCAGTACCTTGGTCAGCCAGATCTTCCAGCGTACAGATACCTTTAGCGGCCAGTTTGAATGCCAGTTCGCGTTCCATACCATCCAGGCTCAGCAGGTCTTCGGCAGGCTCAACCCCATCCAAAGACTCTTCCTGCGCAAGGGCAATAGTGGTCAGTGCTTCTTTCGCACGGTTACGCAATTCGTTAACCGTATCTTCGTCCAGGCCGTCAATTGACATTAATTCCTGAACAGGTACATAGGCTACTTCTTCCAGGCTGGTAAAGCCTTCTTCAACCAGGACAATCGAGAATTCTTCATCGATTTCCAGGTACTTGACAAACAGATCAATCGACGCCTGCGCTTCGGCCTGGTGCTTTTTCTGCAGATCTTCCACAGTCATCACATTCAGTTCCCAGCCGGTCAGGACAGATGCCAGTCGAACGTTCTGACCGCTACGACCAATGGCCTGCGCCAGATTGTCTTTCTCAACCGCGATATCCATGGTGTGGTTGTCTTCATCAACGATGATAGAGCTTACCTCAGCCGGTGCCATGGCATTGATAACGTACTGAGCGGCGTTTTCGTCCCACAGTACGATATCGATACGTTCACCACCCAGCTCACCGGATACCGCCTGAACACGCGCACCACGCATACCAACACAAGCGCCGACAGGGTCGATACGTTTGTCATTGGTTTTCACTGCAATCTTGGCACGAGAGCCAGGATCACGGGCAGCGCCCATCAGTTCAATCATCTCTTCACCGATTTCCGGTACTTCGATGCGGAACAATTCAGACAGCATTTCAGGCTTAGAACGAGTCATGAACAACTGGAAACCACGCGCTTCAGGGCGCACAGCATACAGCAGACCACGTACGCGGTCACCTGGACGGAAGTTTTCACGTGGCAGCTGATCTTCACGCAGAATCACAGCTTCAGCGTTGTTACCCAGATCAACAATAATGGCATCGCGGTTTACTTTCTTCACCACGCCTGTGATCAGCTCACCTTCATTATCGATAAACTGTTCAACGATCTGCGCACGCTCAGCTTCACGCACTTTCTGTACGATAACCTGTTTGGCCGTTTGCGTCGTGATGCGGTCAAAGGTCACAGAATCAATCTGCTCTTCAACATAATCACCCAGCTCAACAGTTTCATCGTCATACTGCGCGGCTTCCAGAGTAATTTCCAGAGTTGGCGCCGTTACTTCGTCCACAGCTTTCCAGCGACGGTAAGTATCGAAGTCGCCCGTTTTACGATCAATCGCAACGCGCACGTCAATTTCAGCTTCGTACTTTTTCTTTGTTGCTGTTGCCAGTGCAATCTCCAATGCTTCGAAGATACGCTCACGCGGAACAGCTTTCTCGTTGGATACCGCTTCAACGACAGCCAAGATTTCTTTGTTCATTTCTAATGCCCCAATTTAGCGGTTAGAATTTTGGAACCAGGTTGGCTTTGGCAATATTGCTAAGCGCAAAGGTTTCTTCATCGCCTTTCACGTTCAACGTGACTAGCTCACCGTCAACGGCAACAATGTCACCTTTCCACTTACGGCGATTACTCATCGCCATTTTCAGGACCAGGCTGACCTCGTGGCCAATAAACTGCTCATAATGTGCCGCTCTGAACAGCGGACGATCCAGACCCGGGGAAGAAACCTCCAGGTTATAAGCAACAGTAATAGGATCTTCAACATCCATCACTGCACTGATCTGACGGCTCACATCGGCACAATCATCGACTGTGATACCGTTCTCGTGGTCAATGAACACACGCAATGTGGAATGTTCACCCGCACGAATAAACTCCAGACCCACCAGTTCATAGCCCAAGGCAGTAACTGGCGCTTCCAGTAGTTCAGTTAGTTGCATCTCTAAAGCGGTCAAGACAACCCCCTGGAAACAAAAAAAGGGCATTAAAGCCCAGTAGATACCTGAATGGTCATGTTTCAGATAATAAAAAACCCCGAATTACGGGGTTTATTATCTCTGGACCCTGATAGCTAAAACCTCTTAAAGGTTATAGCAGAAAAACGAAATCGATTCTGTTCCGGGAATCGTCGTCTTTCAAAACTCGGTTATGGTGCCGGTTTAATCTGGGCGGCAATCCATCGATGGCCTGAGAAAATAACTCAAACCTTCGTCCAAGTTGGTTGCGGGGGCCGGATTTGAACCGACGACCTTCGGGTTATGAGCCCGACGAGCTACCAAGCTGCTCCACCCCGCGTCCGTAATTCTGAGAGCGATTATATCCCTCAGTGGTTACTCTTTCAAGTAACGGAAACAATGGTGCCGAGAAGGGGACTTGAACCCCTACACCTTACGGCACTAGCACCTCATGCTAGCGTGTCTACCAATTTCACCATCTCGGCAAATCTGTTAATTACTGAGGAATATCGCTATTTACAGGCGCTTGCTCAGTTGTATCAACAGCTTGTTCTTGCTGTGCTGGGGCACTTAAGTTTTCCCAGCCACTTGTTGCATCCGCTTGTTTTGCGCTTAAATTGCCCAGAACCAAGCTGATCACAAAAAATACAGTTGCAAAAATTGCAGTCATTCGGGTTAAAAAATTACCAGAGCCGCTGGCACCGAACAAAGTTCCTGATGCACCAGCCCCGAATGAGGCTCCCATATCTGCGCCTTTACCCTGTTGAACCAGAACCAGGCCAATTACACCAAGCGCAGCCAACAGATAAATCACAAGTAGAATTTCGTACATGGGTTCCACCTATGTTCCATAGTGTTGTGCCGGCTTTGCAACAGCAGTGCCAGCGCACCCCTTTGTCAGGAGCGAGGGAATACTAGCGAATGCCGACAGGAGTGACAAGCGATTTTTCTCAGAATGTAGTGATTGATGAATCGCTTGTGTAATAAATGAACAGTTTTCAGATAAGGATTCCGGTTACAGACTGACAAACCGGAATCCCTTTCAAGGCAAGCTGTTAACAGCACTCTTTGACAGCAGCAGCAATCGACAGGGCCGAATCACTCACCAGAGCACCGTCTTCACCTTCAACCATGACACGAATCAGCGGTTCAGTACCAGATTTACGCAATAATACGCGACCACGCTCACCGAGTTTAGCTTCTGCGGCTGCTTTTGCGGCCAGTACCGCCTCAGACTCCAATGGGTTGGAATCGCCAGCGAAACGGACATTTTCCAGCACTTGCGGGAACATAGTCAGCCCCTCACACAAGGCTTTGAGTGACAATTTACTGCTGACAATCGAGGCCATCACCTGCAGGCCAGCTACTATACCGTCACCTGTCGTCACTTTGTCCAGCACTATGACATGGCCAGAGTTTTCCGCGCCTATGGTCCACTGGTTTTTAACCAGCTCTTCCATTACATAGCGATCGCCGACCTGAGCACGAACAAACGGGATCCCCAGGTTTTTCAGCGCCAGCTCCATCCCCAGGTTTGTCATTAATGTGCCTACGACGCCCCCTTTCAGCTCACCACGACGCAATGCATCACGGGCAATGATATACGCAATCTGGTCACCGTCGACCTTGTTACCGTCTTCATCAACCATGATCACCCGGTCACCATCACCGTCCAGCGCAATACCGAAATCCGCTTTTTCCTGCAGGACTTTAGCCTGCAAGGCGCGCACATCCGTCGCCCCGACCTCGGCATTGATATTGATACCGTTTGGCTCGCAGCCCAGAGTGATCACTTCCGCACCCAACTCGCGAAACACGTTCGGTGCTATGTGGTAAGTGGCACCGTGGGCGCAGTCGACAACAACCTTGTAGCCTTCCAGGCTCAAATGAGATGGAAACGTTCCCTTGCAAAATTCGATGTAACGGCCGGCCGCATCGTTAATCCGATAGGCTTTGCCGAGACTGGCAGATTCGACACACACCAGCTCTTTATCCATTTCGGCTTCAATGGCCGCTTCGACAGCGTCAGGCAGTTTAGTCCCCTCAGACGAGAAGAACTTGATACCGTTGTCATAATAAGGGTTATGAGAGGCCGAAATCACAATGCCTGCTTCGGCACGAAATGTCCGCGTCAGATAGGCCACGGCAGGTGTCGGCATTGGCCCGGTAAAGGCGGCCTGCAAACCTGCGGCGGCCAATCCGGCTTCCAGTGCAGATTCCAGCATATAACCGGAAATGCGTGTGTCTTTACCAATAATGACTTTTTTGGTGCCCTGCTGTGACAACACGCGGCCCGCCGCCCAGCCCAATTTCAAGACAAACTCAGGGGTGATGGGTGACTGGCCAACACGGCCACGGACACCATCGGTGCCGAAATATTTACGTTCAGCCATTAATCTTCGCTCCTAGCGCTTTATTTTCCTGTTCAAGCGTCATACGGCAGACAGCCAGTACATCCTGTGTTTCACGGGTATCATGGACACGGATAATCTGGGCGCCTTTCATCGCTGCAATGGCAGCGCAGGCCAGGCTCCCTGCCAGTGCTTCCGCAGGTGTTTTATTCAGTAATTTACAAATCATCGATTTTCTGGACATTCCTACCAGCAGCGGTAAGCCAAACTGATGGAACTGCTCCAAATGTGCCAGCAACTGATAATTGTGTTCCAGGGTTTTACCAAAACCGTACCCAGGATCCAGCAACAGTTGATCACGACGAATACCGGCTTTTTCACAGGCTTGAATGCGCTCCGAAAGAAACGTACTCACATCTGACAGCAGGTCATCATAATGCGGCTGATGCTGCATTGTACGCGGTTGGCCCTGCATATGCATTAAACAAATAGGGACGCCGGCAGCCGCTGCGGCTTCTATCGCGCCCGGTTCAAGCAGTGCGCGAATATCATTAATCAAATCAGCCCCGGCGTTAGCCGCTTCAGCCATCACTTGCGCTTTGCTGGTATCCACTGAGATCCAGCAATCAAATCGTTGGTGTATGGCTTCCACAACAGGCACAACACGGTCGAGCTCTTCCGCGACAGACACATCGGCCGCACCGGGTCGGGTCGATTCACCGCCAATATCAATGATACTGGTGCCGACGGCCAGCATGTCTTCAACATGCCTTAAGGCATCGTCCAGCTGATTGAATTTACCGCCATCAGAAAATGAATCCGGGGTGAAATTGAGGATTCCCATGGCATGAGGATAAGAAAGGTCTAAGATTTTTTCTTTGCTTTTCAGTAACAAGGCCCATTACTCCTGACTGGGGGAGCGCTCATACTATCCCGAGGCTCGCTTGTTTCTTTACAACTGAGAATATCTGACACAGCAGAAACAAAAAACCCCGAGTCTCCCCGGGGTTTTATATTCACCGCCAGGCATCAGGCCTGCGGTTTATCATTTTCTTCGCTGTGGTGTGGCTGAACCTGCTCTGGCTTCTCAGCCGGCTTGTCGCTTGCCGCATCACTGGCTTTATCTTGTGACTCAGGCGCTTCCGCTTTCAGGGTGTCGTCTTTGTCACCCCAGCCTTTTGGTGCGCGAATCTCAGATTTACGCTCCATCAGGTCGTCAAGCTGACCTGCATCTATGGTTTCATACTTCATCAACGCATCTTTCATTGAATGAAGAATATCCATATTGCTTGCCAGAATTTCACGCGCACGCTCATAGTTACGGTCGATAATGGCACGGACTTCAGTATCAATGGTACGCGCTGTGTCATCAGACATGTGTTTTGTCTTAGTCACTGAACGCCCCAGGAATACTTCACCTTCGTCTTCTGCGTATAACAGAGGACCCAGTTTATCCGAGAAGCCCCACTGAGTGACCATTTTACGGGCAATATCAGTGGCGCGTTCAATATCGTTTGACGCACCGGTAGAGACTTTTTCTACCCCGTAGATCAGCTCTTCTGCCAGTCGGCCACCGTATAAGCTGGAAATCATCGACTCCAGATACTCTTTGGAGTGGCT
This sequence comes from Photobacterium sp. SP02, assembly GCF_038519165.1. NCBI lineage: Bacteria > Pseudomonadati > Pseudomonadota > Gammaproteobacteria > Vibrionales > Vibrionaceae > Photobacterium > Photobacterium sp. SP02. Next base: position 149,036 of record NZ_JASJOJ010000004.1, on the reverse strand, counting down.
GACGCGATCCTGCTCCGGCAGGTACATGGTCACACCCAGTGCCCGACCCCGAGGGATAATGGACACTTTATAAACCGGGTCATGATCCGGTACCAGTCGGCCAATAATGGCGTGGCCCGCTTCGTGATATGCGGTCGATTCTTTCTGCTCTTCAGACATCACCATAGATTTACGCTCAGCGCCCATCATGATCTTGTCTTTCGCCAGTTCGAATTCCACCATAGACACAGTACGCTTGTTGCCGCGGGCAGCAAACAGCGCCGCTTCGTTCACCAGGTTGGCCAAATCAGCACCAGAGAAGCCTGGCGTACCACGGGCAATCAGTGATGGTTCAACATCCCCATCCAGCGGTACCTTGCGCATGTGCACTTTCAGGATTTGTTCACGGCCACGCACATCGGGCAGACCGACAACAACCTGACGGTCAAAACGACCTGGACGCAACAGAGCCGGGTCCAGAACGTCTGGTCGGTTGGTCGCTGCAATCACGATAATACCTTCGTGACCTTCGAAACCATCCATTTCCACCAGCATCTGGTTAAGTGTCTGCTCACGTTCATCGTGACCACCACCAACGCCCGCACCACGTTGACGACCTACAGCATCAATTTCATCGATGAAAATAATGCAAGGCGCCGCTTTCTTAGCCTGTTCAAACATGTCACGGACACGGGATGCACCCACACCGACAAACATTTCGACGAAGTCAGAACCAGAGATAGTAAAGAATGGGACTTTCGCTTCACCGGCGATGGCTTTGGCCAGTAAGGTTTTACCCGTACCAGGAGGACCTACCATCAGCACACCGGTTGGGATTTTACCACCCAGTTTCTGGAAGCGGCTGGGATCACGCAGGTAATCCACCAGCTCTTTCACGTCTTCTTTGGCTTCATCGCAGCCGGCAACGTCGTTGAACGTTGTTTTAATCTGGTCTTCACTCATCATGCGTGCTTTAGATTTGCCGAACGACATGGCACCTTTGCCACCTCCGCCCTGCATCTGGCGCATAAAGAAAATCCAGACCCCGATCAGTAACAGCATCGGGAACCAGGATATGAAGATAGAAGCCAGTAAGCTCGGCTCTTCCGGTGGTGTCCCAACCACTTTTACGTTGGCATTAATCAGATCGTCCAGCAATTTCTGATCATTCAGGACAGGCAAGTAAGTCACATAACGGGTGTTATCACGCTTAAATACCGTAATTTCACGATCACTGAACCGTACTTCCCTAATCTGATCCTGACCGATTTCCCGGACAAAAGTCGTATAGTCGACTTGACGGCCAGCACTATCTCCCGGACCGAAGCTCTGAAAAACAGACATCAGCACCACGGCGATGACTAACCACAAAATCAAGTTTTTTGCCATGTCACTCAAGGTGTTAACCTCGCGATAACTTTAAAGATGAATGTAGGGTACTACAGTTTATAACCTGTAGCCACAATATAGACTTCACGGGAGCGATCCCTGGATGAGTCTGGTTTACGGATTTTAACTGCCTTGAACATGCTACGCACCTCGGCCAGATACTGATCGAAGCCTTCGCCCTGGAAAACTTTTACCGCAAAACTTCCATTGGGCGCAAGCACCTGCCTGCACATATCTAATGCTAGTTCAACAAGATACATTGCTCTAGGCTGATCTGACGCCAGATTACCGCTCATGTTCGGCGCCATGTCAGACAAAACAACATCAACCATATCTGGCTGAATTCGCTCAAGTAATGCATCCAGCACAGCTTCTTCACGGAAGTCGCCCTGTAAAAAGCTCACACCAGGCAGGGAATCCATTGGCAGAATATCACAGGCAATCACTTGCCCTGAATCGCCAACAACACTGGCCGCATACTGAGACCAGCCCCCGGGTGCAGCACCCAGATCGACAACTGTCATCCCTGGTTTTAACAACTTATCTTTGCTCTGGATTTCCTCCAGTTTGAAAATGGCTCGGGAACGGTAACCCTTTTTCTGGGCTTCCATGACATACTTATCATCAAAATGTTCCTTCAGCCAGCGTCCGGAACTGGCAGAATGTTTCTTTTTACTCATGCATTACCCAATGCGAATCAACCCAACAGCCGATGGTTCCCGTTCTGGTTCAGCAGTACTACTTTTACTGTGGCCCAGAGTTGGCAGGAACACCAGCGTAACGAAACAACGTTAGTCATATTGACTAGATGGCGTTAGAATACCCTGTTTTCAACCCTTGTTATAGATATTGAGTCACCATGAATCTAAGCACCAAACAGAAGCAATACCTGAAAGGCCTTGCTCACAGCCTCAAGCCTGTAGTCCTGATGGGCGCCAACGGCCTGACTGAAGCCGTGCTGTCAGAAATCGAACTGGCCCTGAACCACCATGAACTGATCAAGGTGAAGGTTGCCGCGGAAGAACGCGAAACCAAGCTGTTGATTGTCGATGCCATCGTTCGTGAAACTCAGGCAGAAAAGGTACAGGTTATCGGTAATATCCTGGTGCTGTACCGTCAGTCGGAAGACCGGAAAATCGAGCTTCCCCGCAAATAAAAAAGGCCGCCAACGCGGCCTTTTTTACTTTTCAAGGCCCGGTTGCTGTTACATTTATTAACAATAAAGCACCCGGCCCTGACCTTTAAACGTACTCGACCTTCTCGATCTCAAACTCTTTTCGACCACCAGGGGTGGCAATACTGACTTCATCACCTTCCTGTTTGCCAATCAAACCACGTGCAATGGGCGAGTTAACTGAAATCAGACCTTTTTTAATGTCAGCTTCATCATCCCCTACGATGCAGTAGGTCACTTCACCGTCAGTATTCACATCCAGCAAAGTCACTGTGGAGCCAAAAATCACTTTGCCGTGATTCGTCATCTTGGTGACATCAATAACCTGAGCCACAGACAACTTATACTCAATATCGCGAATCTGTGCTTCACAGATCCCCTGCTCCTCTCGGGCCGCGTGATACTCCGCATTCTCTTTCAGGTCACCCAGCTCACGAGCTTCAGCAATGGCCTCTGTAATCTGTGGACGACGTTTCATCAAGGCGTCCAGCTCTTGACGCAGCTGCTGTTCGCCGCGGACTGTCATTGGGATCTTTTCCATAAAGTAATCTACCTCGAAACGCCAGAAAAGCAGGATTGCTTTTCGGACAAAAAAAAAGCCAGCCCAGCACAAGTCTGGGCTAACGCATGAATAGAAGAAACGGCTTTTCTGCCTAACAAGATACCTAATACACGGCCTCGGATGCAACCTCTGTCTACAGCTTGCGGTTTAGTCGCTGTCTCTCCATCACATTCCGTCGCTTGCCGCCCTGCACAATTTCGCAGGGCGGCCGCCTTTGTCTGAGTTCCCTGATGCACAAGCGCTGTGGTATTCGGGATAGGAAAACATATCTTACAGGATATTAACGAACTTTCATTGCCACCCCGCTCTCTTACCCCCTATGATTGCCAGTTAGGTTTACAACGGCTCGTCACCATTATGAAAAACAAAGTTGGCTTATTTTTCGCGGCACTCGTGTTATCCCATTCGGCATTTGCCGAATTTTCTCCTGATACCGCGATGGCATCACTCCCCTCAGGGCATGATCTGGCTCTCATTATTACTGACCCGGCAACGGGCAACACCATTTTCAGCCAGCGCGCTGAACAATTGCAGGCTCCCGCCAGCACTCAGAAACTGCTGACAGCCTTAGCAGCCAGGTTGTACCTGGAGCAGAATTTTCGTTTCAGCACTCGGCTAGAGCAGAACAAAGAGCACTTTATTATCCGTTTCAGTGGCGATCCGACGCTATCTCGTGGCGATCTTGCTGCCATGCTGCACACTTTGAAACAAAAAGGTGTCCATCGCATCAAAGGGAATATCTACCTTAACGGCAGCCAGTTTACCGGCTACGAACAGGCATCCGGCTGGCCCTGGGATAGCCTTGGCGTCTGTTACAGTGCCCCGTCCAGCAGTATCACACTGGAACACAACTGTGTTCAGGCGGCCTTATACAGTGACCGGCCACTGGGCCAGCCGACCCGGCTTCATATCCCTGCCCATCAGCCAGTCAGTGCCACCAGCCTGGCCAAAGTCGTCAGCAAAGCACAGCAAAAATCCACCTTCTGCTCTTTGGAGCTGCAAACCCAGCCCGGCAACCATTACCAGCTCAACGGCTGCCTGCCGCAGCGGGATAAGCCCTTGCCGCTGAATTTTGCAGTCGTGGATACCGAGGCCTATGTCCGCGAGGTGCTATTGCAAGAGCTCGACAGAAGAGGCATAGCTTTTGATGGCAAAATCCTGCGCGATGACACTCAGACAGGCCAGCTGATCACCAGCCACAGCTCAGCACCTTTGCCGGTATTACTAAAAGTTATGCTGGAAGATTCTGACAACCTGATTGCCGATAACCTTGCCAAAACCCTGGGGCAGCGCTTCTACGATCAACCGGGCAGTTTTCACAATGGCACCGAAGCAATCAAGCAGATCATCGCTGAGCATACCGGTATCGATCTGAGCCGGGCGGTGCTGGCCGACGGTTCTGGCTTATCCCGGGACAACCGCATCATGGCCAGCGACATGATGAAAGTGATGACTTACATCTACCAGCATAATGACAGCCTGAACTTGCTTGCTGATTTGCCCGTTTCTGGCGAAACGGGCACCCTGCGTTACCGCCAGAGTATCCGGCATGAGCCGCTGAAAAATCGACTGGCCGCTAAATCGGGTTCTCTCTACGGCACGTTCAATTTAGCCGGCGTGATGACAGCCAAATCCGGCAAACCCTTATTATTTGTTCAGTTTGTTACTAACTATCTGCCACCAGAAAAAACAGAAGATGCCCCGGCTGTCATGCCGGAAATTTTCAGGTTTGAACGTCAGTTATATACAGATCTGTATGAGTCGTTTTAACCAGATTCAGACTTGAACCGCGAACTGGCGTCATCATCGCGTGCAAAAAATAACACGAAAAAAAGCCCGTCGTTTCACAACGACGGGCTTGCTATTGCTTTATCAGCGGGCTGTTAAGCCTTGTTCAATCTTGCGTGAAGCTCTTGTACTGAGGTCACCTTATTGCGGTCATCCGCAGTCAGTGCCATACAGGTGGCAAACGCAGCGTTCAGGGTCGTGGTGTAATTCACCTTCTCCAGCAACGCACCGCGGCGCAACACTTTAGAATCTTCAATCGCCTGACGGCCTTCTGCGGTGTTGATGATATAGCTGTACTCGTTGTTCTTGATACGGTCAAGAATATGAGGACGGCCTTCATGCACCTTGTTCACCAGGCGTGGGTTAATACCCGCTTCGCCCAGAATCACCGCAGTACCGTGGGTCGCATCCAGCTCGTAACCCAGCTTCACCAGCTTAGCGGCCAGGTCGACCACACGGCGTTTGTCGTTGTTACGGACAGACAGCAGTGCGCGGCCGGCATTTTCACGGCTGTGCTCTTTACCGCAGCCCAGTTCAGCCTTAGCAAAGGCTTCAGCGAACGTATCGCCCACACCCATCACTTCGCCGGTTGAGCGCATTTCAGGGCCAAGCAGCGGGTCGACACCCGGGAACTTGTTGAAAGGCAGCACCACTTCCTTCACGGAATAGTAAGGAGGAATGATTTCCTTGGTGAAACCTTGCTGTTCCAGCGTCTGACCGGCCATCACACGTGCGGCGATTTTCGCCAGTGGGGCACCCGTTGCTTTGGAGACAAAAGGTACTGTCCGCGCGGCACGCGGGTTAACTTCAATCAGGTACACTTCGTTGTCTTTGACCGCAAACTGGGTATTCATCAGGCCGCGAACACCGAGCTCAAACGCCAGCTTCTCAACCTGACGGCGCATTTCATCCTGAATTTCCTGGCTCAGAGTATAAGCTGGCAGCGAACAGGCTGAGTCACCTGAGTGAACACCCGCTTGCTCGATATGCTCCATGATACCGCCGATCACCACACGCTCGCCGTCGCAGATGGCATCCACATCCACTTCCGTGGCATCGTCCAGGAAGCGATCCAGCAGCACAGGCGATTCGTTCGATACGCTGACCGCTTCGTTGAAATAACGGCGCAGGTCGTTTTCGTCGTACACGATTTCCATCGCACGACCGCCCAGTACATACGAAGGACGCACCACCAGAGGGAAACCGATATCTTTCGATTTCTCAATAGCCTGTTCCATCGCTGTTACTGTCGCATTTTCCGGCTGCTTCAGGCCCAGACGCTCAACAGCGGCCTGGAAACGTTCACGGTCTTCGGCGCGGTCAATCGCATCCGGGCTGGTACCAATAATCGGCACACCGGCCGCTTCCAGTGCACGTGCCAGTTTGAGCGGCGTTTGGCCACCGTACTGAACGATAACACCTTTAGGCTTCTCGACGCGCACAATGGCCAGTACGTCTTCCAGCGTAACAGGTTCAAAATACAGACGATCCGAGGTGTCGTAGTCGGTGGAGACTGTCTCAGGGTTACAGTTCACCATAATGGTTTCGTAACCGTCTTCGCGCAGCGCCAGAGAAGCATGTACACAGCAATAATCGAATTCGATACCCTGACCGATACGGTTCGGGCCGCCACCCAGCACCATGATCTTGTCACGATCGGTCGGGTTGGCTTCACATTCTTCGTCATAAGACGAATACATGTAAGCGGTGTCTGAAGAGAACTCAGCCGCACAGGTATCAACACGCTTGTAAACAGGGTGGATATCGTGACGGTCACGTTCTTTGCGGATTTCCAGCTCAGCCACACCCAGCAGCTTAGCCAGCCGGGCATCCGAGAAACCTTTGCGCTTCAGCTTACGCAGGAAATCGCCGGTCAGACCCGCAAAGCCGTCTTCTTTGACCTTGGCTTCCATTTGGACGATCTCTTCGATCTGTACCAGGAACCAGCGGTCGACATTGGTCAGGTTGAAGACACCATCCACAGACAACCCGGCACGGAAAGCATCGGCGATGTACCAGATACGCTCAGCACCGGCTTCTTTCAGCTCGTGGCGAATCTTAGTCAGCGCTTCAGGATCGTCCAGATCCACCATTTCATCAAAGCCGTTGGCGCCCACTTCCAGGCCACGCAGGGCTTTTTGCAGTGATTCCTGCTGGTTACGGCCGATGGCCATCACTTCACCCACAGACTTCATCTGAGTCGTCAGACGATCGTTGGCACCCGCGAACTTTTCAAAGTTGAAGCGTGGGATCTTAGTAACAACGTAATCTATGGTTGGCTCGAACGAGGCTGGTGTTGCACCACCCGTGATGTCGTTCATCAGCTCATCCAGTGTGAAACCTATCGCCAGCTTGGCGGCCACTTTGGCAATCGGGAAGCCGGTCGCTTTCGAGGCCAGGGCAGACGAGCGGGAAACACGCGGGTTCATCTCAATGATAACCATGCGGCCATCTTTCGGGTTAATACCGAACTGGACGTTTGAACCACCGGTTTCCACACCGATTTCGCGCAGTACCGCCAGCGACGCGTTACGCATCAGCTGGTATTCTTTGTCCGTCAGCGTCTGGGCAGGCGCGACTGTGATGGAGTCACCGGTGTGAATACCCATTGGATCGAAGTTTTCAATGGCACAGACGATGATACAGTTGTCGTTCTTATCACGAACCACTTCCATCTCGTACTCTTTCCAGCCAATCAGGGACTCGTCAATCAGCAGTTCGTTGGTCGGTGATAAGTCCAGACCACGGCGACAGATTTCTTCAAATTCTTCTTTGTTATAGGCGATACCACCGCCTGTACCACCCATGGTGAAAGACGGACGGATGATACAGGGGAAGCCGACCATATCGAGGACTTTGTAGGCTTCTTCCATGGTTTTCGCGGTATCGGCGCGCGGACACTCCAGACCAATCGACTTCATGGCTTTATCAAAGCGCGAGCGGTCTTCAGCTTTGTCAATCGCATCAGCCGTCGCACCAATCATTTCTACGCCGAATTCGGCCAGCACGCCGTGACGCTCCAGATCCAGCGCACAGTTCAGCGCGGTCTGGCCGCCCATCGTCGGCAGGACGGCATCAGGACGCTCTTTTTCAATGATCTTGCGTACAACTTCCCAGTGGATCGGCTCAATATAAGTCGCATCCGCCATTTCCGGATCGGTCATGATCGTGGCCGGGTTCGAGTTCACCAGGATAACGCGGTAACCTTCTTCACGCAGCGCTTTACATGCTTGAGCACCTGAGTAGTCAAACTCACACGCCTGGCCAATCACGATAGGACCGGCACCCAGAATCAGAACACTTTGTATGTCAGTACGTTTTGGCATCGTTTACTACTCCGGCTTAGGCGCTGTGCTGTTTAATCAGGTCGATAAAGTGGTCAAAAAGTGGTGCCGCATCGTGCGGACCCGGGCTGGCTTCAGGGTGACCCTGGAAGCTGAAAGCCGGCTTGTCGGTACGGTGGATGCCCTGCAGGGAGCCATCGAACAGCGACTTGTGGGTGGCACGCAGGTTATCCGGCAGTGTGTCTTCATCAGCCGCAAAACCGTGGTTCTGGCTGGTGATCATCACAACATTGCGGTCCAGATCTTTGACCGGGTGGTTGGCACCGTGGTGACCAAATTTCATTTTCACTGTCTTGGCACCGCTTGCCAGCGCCAGGATCTGGTGTCCCAGGCAGATGCCAAACACAGGCAGGCCTTTGTCCAGAAATGTTTTCGTCGCTTCAATCGCGTAAGTACAAGGCTCCGGGTCGCCCGGGCCATTCGACAGGAAGACGCCATCCGGATTCATCGCCAGCACTTCTTCTGCTGAGGTTTCTGCCGGAACGACAGTCAGGCGGCAACCACGGTCAACCAGCATGCGCAGGATATTACGCTTGGCACCGAAGTCATAAGCCACCACATGGTAAGGTAACTCGCCGGCCTCTTTGGCTTCCGGCAGCCCGCCTTCCAGCGTCCAGGAACCCTGCGCCCAGCTGTAGCTTTCTTTGGTCGACACCACCTTCGCCAGATCCATCCCTTTCAGGCCAGGAAAGGCTTTGGCTTTTTCCAGCGCCAGCGCTGCGTCGAGATTGTCACCCGCCATGATGCAACCATTCTGCGCGCCTTTCTCACGCAGCAGACGGGTCAGCTTACGGGTGTCAATGTCAGCGATACCAACAATGTTTTGAGATTTCAGATAATCAGACAATGTCTGCTGGGAGCGGAAGTTTGAAGCAATAAGAGGGAGGTCGCGAATTACCAGGCCTTGCGCGTGGATTGCAGTAGATTCTTCGTCTTCGGAATTGGTTCCGGTATTGCCAATGTGGGGATAAGTAAGAGTGACAATCTGTTGAGAGTAAGAGGGGTCAGTGAGAATTTCCTGGTACCCCGTCATCGAGGTATTGAAAACAACTTCACCAACGGCCGAACCATCTGCACCGATGGATACGCCGTGGAACACAGTCCCGTCTTCAAGGACTAACAGCGCCGATTTGTTCAAGACAACCTCCAATCTTCATAAAAACGCAAATAAAACAGATAAAATTGCATTTACCCATTCCATAGAAAGTCAAAACCCCAGTCAAGCCGAATTTTGACAAATTGCGCGCATTCTAGTGATCCATGCCCAAACTGTCAACAACAGGGGGAAATTAAATTTTAAATATCGACCACTCCGGCCGCTTAAGCCACCAAACCAGAGAAAGCATATCTTTTCCTGCCTTTTTCCATCGACCTTCCGGGTTGCATGTTCAGGCAACCGTTTGCCAAGCCAGCCAAACGCGTACTACAAATTATCAAGCGGGTAAACCACAGAAATCCGACGACATAACACCTGCTTTTAGAGCGCAGGAAGACACCAAGCACAACAAGCACACAAAAAAGCAAGCAAACCCTTAGATTTACAGCGAAGAGCGCAACAAGAATGCTTTGTCGTTCAATTTGATGATTTATGCAAAACGAAGGAGGGTGAAACAGAGGACTGAGCAGAACACTGCAGCCGGCACCGGCTGCAGTGTGACAGAAGTGATTTACAGATCGTTCAGACCAAGCACATCCTGCATGGTATAAAAACCCGCCGGTTGCTTATCCAGCCAAGCCGCCGCGCGGACTGCTCCGTTGGCAAATGTCATACGGTCTGTTGCTTTGTGAGTGATTTCTACCCGCTCGCCAATATCAGCAAACATAGCCGTGTGCTCACCGATAATGTCGCCGGCGCGAATCGTTGCGAAGCCGATTTCATCGCGGCTGCGCTCACCGGTAATCCCTTCACGGGCATAGACAGCAACATCGCTCAGTTTTTTCCCCATTGCGCCGGCAATCGCCTCGCCCATACCCAGCGCCGTGCCGGAAGGTGCGTCGACTTTATGTCTGTGGTGGGCTTCTATGATTTCGATATCACAGTAATCCCCCATGATCTTGGCCGCTTTCTCCAGCAGCTTGAACGTCAGGTTGACGCCTACGCTGTAGTTGGGGGCCATCACAACGGCTATCTGACTGGCGGCAGCATCGATCCGGGCTTTTTCTTCTTCGCTAAAGCCGGTTGTCCCAATGACAATTTTCTTATTATGGCGCTGGCACAGCGCCAGATTCGCCAGTGTTGCGACTGGCGCTGTGAAATCAATCAGCACATCAAAATCATTGATCGCTTTTTCAATATCATCGACCACAGCCACTTCCAGCTTGCCAATACCCGCCAGTTCGCCGGCATCAACGCCGATCAGGCTGCTCTGAGGACGCTCAGTCGCTGCACCCACCTGTGCCTGTTCAGACTGTGCTGTCGCTTTCAGTAACTGGCGTCCCATTCGCCCTGCCGCACCGGCAATCGCGATTCTGACCATAGCTGTTTCTCCTTAAAACATTCAGCAGATGAAGGTCTGTTTATCTTTCAGGGCCAGATTGACCGGCCTACACGCCAAGACCATGAAAGATAAACAGCCCATTAATCTAGCCTGTATAACGGTGAAAAAAAACCCCGGTATGACCGGGGTTCCAGAAATAATCCTGCGACGGGCTGCTTAGCCTACATTTTTGACCTGCAATTCCCGCGGCACTTCAAAAAACATATTTTCTTCGCGGCCGCTCAGCTCTTCCACTTCGCCACCGGCCAGTGCCTGAATTCGGGCGATAATCTGGTTGACCAGCGCTTCCGGCGCAGAGGCGCCCGCTGTCACGCCCACACTCGCTTTGCCGGTCAGCCAGTTGGCATCGACATCTTCGGCACAGTCCGTCAGGTAGCTTGGGGTACCCAGTTTTTCTGCTAATTCACGCAGGCGATTGGAGTTTGAGGAGTTTTTTGACCCCACCACTATCATCACATCGACGCTGGCGGCCATTTCACGCACGGCATCCTGGCGATTCTGGGTTGCATAACAGATGTCATCTTTGCGCGGCCCCTGAATATCCGGGAAGACCTGACGCAAGCGATCAATGACCTCTGCGGTTTCGTCCACCGACAAAGTCGTCTGGCTGACGTAGTGCAGGTTGCCCGGATCTCTCACCACAGCTTTCAGCTTGTCAACATCGACCGGGGTTTCAACCAGGTACATACCGCCTGTGTCGCTGGCGTACTGGCCCATAGTCCCTTCGACTTCAGGGTGACCGGCATGGCCGATCAGCACCACTTCCATATCGCGGCGACTGGCGCGGGCTACTTCCATGTGGACTTTGGTGACCAGAGGGCATGTCGCATCAAACACGGTTAACTTGCGCGCTTTGGCTTCATTGCGAACAGCCTGAGACACCCCGTGAGCAGAGAAAATAACAATATTATCATCCGGCACTTCACTCAGCTCTTCGACAAAGACTGCCCCACGCTGTTTCAGTCCTTCAACCACAAACCGGTTGTGAACCACCTCATGGCGCACGTAAATAGGCGGCTGATACAGCTCCAGCGCACGCTCAACGATACTGATTGCCCGATCAACACCGGCACAGAAACCACGAGGGTTAGCAAGTAAGATTTTCATATCTGAGGACTCTTTACCTTGATCCTTCCACTCCTGACCTCAAGAGGGCCAGGAACGGATATGGGTTTACCCTTCGATGCTGACCACTTCAACATCAAAGGTCACCCGCTGGCCGGCCAGCGGATGATTGAAATCAACAGTGACAGAATCACCGACCACAGCGGTAATCACACCAGGGATATCCTGCCCGTCCGGGCCGCTGAATGCAATGATAGCGCCGACTTCTGCCGGGGCGTCAGAGCCAAAGCGGGTTAAATCAACATGATGGATATTGTCAGGGTTCGGCATACCGAACGCATCTTCCGGCTCAAGCACAAACTGGTTTTTCTCGCCCTGCGCCAGACCAAGCAGGCAACGTTCAAAGTTGTCAGTCAGGCTGCCATCGCCCATACGAAACTTAGCCGGTTTCCCCATAGACTGAGTAGACTCAGCGACAGAGCCGTCTTCCAGCTTGATGGAAAAGTGCATTAAAACTTCACTGTTGTGCGTGATGACCGACATACATACATCCTGATTACGAATTACTGAGTGGTGCGGCAGGCCTTAACTATCATGCTTACCGGATAAATCCATCGCTTTTTACAATAAAGCGCCGCCCATCGCAACGAGCAGCGCCTGGTTCGTGAGCCTGAACGCCTTACTGGCTGGCTTTGGTCTTGGTCTTTCCGGCCAGTAAGCCTTCCAGAATGATCAGACCCGCGCCAACGCAAATTGCCGAGTCGGCAATATTAAACGCCGGCCAGTGGTGTTGCCCGATATAGAAATCGAGAAAATCCACCACAAAGCCATGGTACAGACGATCAAACAGGTTGCCGAGTGCACCACCTATGATAAGCGCATAGGCAGAGTTGACCATAGTATGGCTGGCTGGCGTACGCCGCATCCAGACCATGAGTAACGCAGTCACCCCTAAGGCAATAGCAGTAAACAGCCATCGCTGCCAGCCGCTGGCATCACTGAGAAAGCTGAAGGCCGCGCCGTAGTTGTGCACATACAGCAAATTAAAGAAGGGCAAGACTTCAATGCGGTTAGGCCAACCGTAACCCATGGTGTCCATCACCAGCAGCTTAGTGCCGATATCGATGGCAAAGACCAGAACCGCCAGCCACAGCCAGCGAATTCCGGATTGCTTCAAAGCAGGTAAATTACTCATCAGGCAAACTTGCGCTCTTCACCCTGACCGTCGATGTTGGTCACACAGCGGCCACAAATTTCTTCATGGCCGGCAATGGTGCCGACATCGGCCACATGGTGCCAACAGCGGTCACACTTGGCCGCTTCCGATGCTGTCACCAGCACCGACAGGCCGGCCACCTCAGTCGGTTTCGCCTCTGCCGGCTTACTGTCGGCCAAAGCCACCTGGGCTTTGGAGGTCAGCAGCACAAAGCGCAGCTCATTTTCCAGACTGCTGAGCTTGGCTGCCAGCTCAGGTTCGGCAAACAGCGTCACCTCTGCCTGCAGCGCACCGCCAAGGCGTTTTTCGTTACGCGCTTCTTCCAGCAGTTTGTTCACTGCGCCGCGAACCGCCTGGATCTCAGTCCAGAATTCGTTGCTGAATGCTTCATTGTCAGACAGCGCAAACAGGCCGTCGAACCACTCGCCGGTGAAGACAAAGGTGTCACGCTCGCCCGGCATCTCATTCCAGATTTCATCGGCGGTGAAAGACATGATTGGCGCCATCCAGCGAACCAGAGCTTCGACAATGTAGTACAAAGCGGTCTGGCAGCTGCGCTGGGCATGGCCCCCGCGTTTGGCGGTGTACTGGCGATCTTTGATCACATCGAGATAGAAAGAGCCCATTTCGATCGAACAGAAGTGCATCAGACGTTGGGTCACTGTGTGCAGGTTGTATTCATCGTAAGCTTTGATGATTTCATCCTGTGCCGCTTTGGCTTGCGCGACCGCCCAGCGATCCAGCGCGACCATCTCTTCGGCCGGCACGCAGTCGGTGGCCGGGTTGAAGCCGCTCAGGTTGGCCAGCAGGAAACGCGCCGTGTTACGGATACGACGGTAAGCATCAGCGCTGCGCTTGAGGATTTCATCTGACACCGCCACTTCGCCTGTGTAGTCAGTCGATGCGACCCACAGACGCAGGATATCAGCGCCCAGCTTGTTGGTAACATCTTTTGGCGCGACCACGTTACCGATAGATTTCGACATCTTACGGCCCTGGCCATCAACCACGAAACCGTGGGTCAGCACCTGGCGGTAAGGAGCCTTGTTTTTCATCGCCACCGATGAAATCAGCGAAGACTGGAACCAGCCACGATGCTGATCAGAACCTTCCAGATAAAGATCGGCCGAATTGCCATTGAACTCTTCGCGGTTATCAACCACGGCATAGTGGGTGACACCGGAGTCAAACCAGACATCCAGGGTGTCGAGCACTTTTTCGTATTGCTCAGCATCGGCTTCACCCATGATCTCGGCAGGATTGAGATCCCACCACGCCTGGATGCCTTTTTCTTCCACCAGCTGAGCCACTTTTTCAATCAGTGCCAGGCTGTCCGGATGCAGTTCCTGCGTTTCTTTATGGACGAACAGTGCAATCGGCACACCCCAGGTGCGCTGACGTGAGATACACCACTCAGGGCGACCTTCGACCATGCTCTCGATACGGCTCTGGCCCCACTCAGGCATCCACTGAACACCTTTGATTTCTTCCAGCGCTTTGGCACGCAGTCCGTTCTGATCCATGGAAATAAACCACTGCGGGGTGGCCCGGAAGATGATTGGGGTCTTGTGACGCCAGCAATGCGGGTAGCTGTGCTCATAAGAGTGATGATGCAGCAAGGCACCGTGTTCTTTCAGCGTCTCGACAACTGCGTCGTTGGCTTTGAAGACGTGCTGACCGGCAAACAGCTCGGTATCCGGCAGGTATACCCCGTTACTGCCGACCGGGTTGGCCACTTCCAGACCGTACTTCTGACCGACCACAAAGTCTTCCTGGCCGTGGCCTGGCGCTGTGTGTACGCAACCGGTACCGGATTCGGTGGTCACATGATCACCCAGAATCACAGGCACATCGAAGCTGTAGAACGGATGATTAAAGCGCAGCAGATCCAGCTCGATGCCTTTACAGAAGCCCAGATTGTGGAAATGCTCGATACCGGCACGATCCATCACATCTTTTGCCAGCTCAGCGGCCACGATCAGACGTTGAGGCTGCTCGCCTTCCACCTGGATCAGGACATATTCCAGATCGTCACGCACGGCTACCGCACGGTTGGCCGGCAATGTCCAGGGCGTGGTGGTCCAGATCACAATGGACACATCACCCTGCCCCTGATGATCACTGGCCAGATTAAACTTGCTTAAGACTTCTGCTTCATCAACGGCTTTGAATTTCACGTCGATGGACGGCGAGACCTTGTTTTTGTATTCCACTTCGGCTTCAGCCAGTGCTGAACCGCAGTCGGTACACCAGTGAACAGGTTTGAACCCTTTCAGCAGGTGGCCGTTATCGGCAATTTTGCCCAAGGCACGAATGATGTTGGCTTCGGTAGCAAAATCCATCGTGCGGTAAGGCTTGTCCCACTCACCCAGTACTCCGAGGCGGATAAAACTTTCTTTCTGGCCTTCAACCTGACCGGCTGCATACGCCCGGCATTTTTCGCGGAATTCGGCGGCAGAGACTTTGTGGCCGGGTTTACCGACTTTTTTCTCAACCATCAGCTCGATCGGCAGACCGTGGCAATCCCAGCCCGGCACGTAAGGCGCGTCAAAGCCGGACATCGACTTTGACTTGATAATAATGTCTTTGAGAATCTTGTTCAGTGCGTGACCAATATGAATATCACCATTGGCATATGGAGGGCCGTCATGCAGTACGAAAGATTTTTTACCTTTCTTGACTTTACGGATTTCACCGTAGAGATCCTCGTCATACCAACGCTTAAGCATTGCAGGCTCGCGTTGCGCCAGGTTGCCTCGCATCGGAAACCCTGTTTCAGGCAGGTTCAGGGTATCTTTATAGTCGCTCATTGATTCTCAATTCCGTTACTTGGGCGAAGTTGGACATGTTGACGATGCTCAGACAGCCACACCCGCGCAGTCTGGGCATCACGCTCGATTTGCGCTTTCAGCGCATCAAAGGAGGCGAATTTAATTTCATCTCGTAATTTGTGGTGTAGCACCACTTCAATCTGACAACCATAAATATCAGACTGATAATCAAATAAATGGACTTCCAGTTGCTGACGCTCGCCGTTCACTGTCGGTCGGCGGCCGATATTCGCCACCCCGGGCAATGGCTGTTGCGCCACCCCCAGCACTTCAACGGCATACACACCGGAAACCGGTGACACCCGGCGCTTCAGCGGCACGTTGGCCGTGGGGAAGCCTATGGTCCGGCCCAGCTTCTGGCCATGTGACACCCGGCCGGTAATACTGTACGGGCGACCCAGCATGGCTTCCGCTGAGGCCAGATCATCACTGGCCAGTGCTTCGCGGATTGCCGTACTGCTCACGCGCTGAGTATCCACACAGTAACTCTGGGTACTGACAACCTCAAAGCCGAATTCACGCCCGGCGGCTTCCAGCATGGCAAAATCGCCGCTGCGGCCTTTGCCGAAGCGAAAGTCGTCACCAACAACCAGAAACTTAACACCCAATTGTTCCACCAACAAGCGACGGACGAAATCTTCCGGTGCCATATCGGCAAAGCGGGCGTTGAAATTGACACACAACAGGCGATCTATACCTGCATGGCTGAGCTGCTGATACTTGTCGCGAAAACGGGTCAGCCTTGCCGGCGCCTTGCCTTTGGCAAAGAGCTCCATGGGCTGAGGCTCGAAACTCATCACAGTCGAAGGAACCCCTAATCGCCGGGCTTGCTCCAGTACCTGACGCAGCACGGCCAGATGGCCCTGATGGACCCCGTCAAAGTTGCCAATTGTCAGAACACAGCCGTGGTGACCGGGCCGGATATTATGAATTCCTCGGATCAATTCCATCTGCAGCTAATCATTACCAAAGTCAAAAACTGACGGATTATATACCAGAGCGCAACAGGGTTAAAACCATGCTCGCCGTAAGATGTACTTTTTTGCCTCAATTGCGTGCCGGCCTTAATCCGTATCGCGCACCTTAGCTTTCGCTGCGCAGGTGGTGCAAACGGACACCTGTCACCGTCAGTGATAACAGGTAAGTCACGGCGCCAATGCCTATCAGGCCAGTCAGCCAGTACACACGCTGAACCAGACCCAATGACAGCCAGTGCGCCATATCCGGCGACAGCCATAACAGCACGCCCACCATAGCCACACCGGCAATCACCAGACGGACCACAAATCCAAACGTCGTGCGTGAAATACGGTACACCCCGGCACGGTGCAGACCGCGGTACAAGAGTGCGGCGTTGACCAGTGCCGACAAGGCCGTTGCCAGCGCCAGGCCAACATAGCCTAAGAAATAGGCAAAAATCGCATTGAATACCATGTTAGTGACCATAGCAATCACGCCATAGCGCACCGGGGTACGGGTGTCTTGTCTTGCATAGTAACCAGGCGCCAGCACCTTGATTAACATAAAGTTCAGCAGGCCAGATGCGTAAGCCAGCAGCGACATGCCCGCCTGCTCGACATCATTGGGGGTAAATTCCCCCCGCATGAAAAGCACCATCAGCATAGGCTTCGCCAGCACCATTAGCCCCAGCATAGCAGGCAAACCGAGCAGAAGTACCATTCTGACCCCCCAATCCATGGTGTGGGCAAAATGCTCCCGGTTCTGATCCACATGCTTGCGCGACAAGGCCGGCAGGATCACGGTCGCAATGGCAATCCCAAACAAACCCAAAGGAAATTCAAGCAGCCGGTCTGAGTAATACAGCCAGCTGATCGATCCCGTCATCAGAAAGCTGGCGATGAAAGTATCAAACAGCAAGTTAATCTGGCTCACTGACACACCGAACAAGGCCGGTATCATCAGAGTGCGGATTTTCACCACGCCGGGATCGCGCCATCCCCAGCGAGGACGTACCAGCACCCCTTCCCGGTAAAGAAAGGGCAACTGAAACAGAAACTGCACTAAACCGCCCAGAAAAACGCCCAGCGCCAGGCCGATTTCAGGCTGATCCATATTCGGCGATACCCACCAGGCACACAAAATAATGGAGATATTGAGAAATACCGGGGTAAACGAAGAAACGGCAAATTTCCCTAAGGTATTGAGGACGGCCCCCGACAAAGCGACCAGAGTGATAAACCACAGGTAAGGAAACGTGATTTTCAGCAACAGGCTTGCCAGTTCAAACTTCGGCGCTGCCGGCCCGTCATTGAGCCAGTCAATAAACCAACCGGCACCAAACAAGGCAGTAATTGCCCCGGAACCCAACACGCCCAACAGGGTGACCAGGGTAACTATCCCCCCCAGCGTACCGGACACCCGGGCGATAAGCTCACGGGTCTTGTCTTTATCACCCGCCGCATGGGCTTCAGTCAGCACGGGAACGAAGGCTTGCGAGAAAGCCCCTTCGGCAAACAGGCGGCGAAGGAAGTTAGGGATCTTATTGGCGAAGAAAAAAACATCGGCAGCCGCACCGGCTCCCATCAGGTTTGCTACCACTACATCTCGCACTAAACCCATGACGCGAGATACTAAAGTCATACTGCTGACAATCAGCCCGGAGCGCAAAAGACGCTTACTCACAAAAAAACCTCATAAAAGATGGCCCAGAAAGGTGACTTGCAGAGCCAAATGCTGGTAGAATCTGCCGCCATATTAACCGTGTTAATGCACAAGTGCCAATTTCAATGGCGCGGCTGTTATTTGCACAAATCATTTGACATTGTTCGGTTTTAGAGGCATATTCCTCGGCCTTAAATTGTCACCATACCAAGAATTTGGGAGTTACACCCTTGGCAAATATCAAATCTGCTAAGAAACGTGCAATCACTTCTGAAAAACGTCGTCAGCACAACGCTAGCCGTCGTTCTATGATGCGCACTTTCTTCAAAAAAGTTGTTGCTGCTATTGAAGCAGGCGATAAAGAAGCCGCCGTTAAGGCCTTCGCTGACATGCAACCTGTTATGGACCGTATGGCTACTAAAGGCCTGGTTCACAAAAACAAGGCTGCTCGTCATAAAGCGCGCCTGTCTGCAAAAATCAACGCTCTGTAATTTCAGTGCATTGATGCTACAGCAATAAAAAAACCGGCTATGGCCGGTTTTTTTATATCCGCTGTTTACTGTAACGCCTCGTCCCAGACTGGCAATTAGTACTTAGCAGTACATTTGCTGCAACAGCTGAATCATCGACTTCACTTCCTGGCTTCTCAGCCTGTAGAACACAGTCTGCGACTCTTTACGTGTCGCCACCAGGCCATCACGCCTTAGCCAGGCAAGATGCTGTGACAAGGCCGACTGGCTTAATTCCAGACGGTCACTCATCGTTCCAACCGACAACTCTCCTTCCAGCAAGTAGCATAAAATCAGCAGCCGCCGCTCATTAGCCATAGCCTTAAGCAAAGATACTGCCTGAGGAGCACTGTGATGTAACGTTATGGTTTCCATCTTCCCACCGCTTGAACTTCAGTGATTTATCTATTGACTTCTATCACTGAAAAAGGCGGTCATTTGAACAATTTTCTGAAGTCAGCTTCGCAAATTTTCTTCACCGCAGGGTGCATGATCATACGTTCGGCAAAAATAACGTAATATTCCTCCCGAATCGCCCTTACTCGCTTCACTTCGCGTACGGTATGCGACTGTTCAATTTCTTCGGCATAAATCGAAGGCGCCACAAACATAGATTTACGAAACGAGCCGAACGCTTTCATTAACGCCGCATCATCAAACTCACCCAAGATATTGGGCGTGATCCCCTGCTGATCAAACCAGTGGTGCAGTTTACGTCCCATTGCCGTACGGCGTCCCGGCACCAGCAGCTTGTACTCTTCAAGGCAGGCGGGAAAACTGAGTGATTTGTCAGCATCCGAACAGAAAAAGCTCATGCTGGACTCGCCCAGTTTTTTACTGAACAGCCCAGGACTCTGTGTGGAGTCCACCGGGCAATCAGACAAAATCATATCCAGCTTATGCTGAGACAATTGCTCCAGCAGCATTTCATGCGTCGACTCGTAGCAGCGTAAATGAATGCGCTCATCTTCCGGGATACCTGCCATTAAAATCTTACTGACCAGGCGTTTTGACAGCGCATCCGCGACCCCGACTTCCAGCAGCTGATTCTCGCGCTGGGTATAATTCACGATATCCAGTAATTCATAACTGAGATCAAACATTTTATCGGCGTACTTAAAGACCAGCTGTCCCAGCTCTGTGGGCTCAATGTTACGGCCGACCCTTTTGGTCAGCTTACCGTTCAGCCTTTCCTCAAGCGCCCTTATCTGGCCTGTCACTGTCTGCGGCGCGAGAAATAATGCATCGGCCGCTTTGGTCACTGACCCTTGCTTGCAGACCATCCAGAAATAATACAGGTGATTGTAATTCAGGTGCGACACTGTCGTAGGCCTCGATACTCAACAAATAAAAAACCCCAGGCCTTATCAGCCTGGGGTTATCCTATGTGTTTTTTATCCGAAAAGACACTGAGTCTGGGAACGGGAAAGGATTATTGCGCCTGTATTTCAGTCACTGTTTCCGCTGACACCAAATGGCGGGAGCGTTCACCCGCCCGCTGCTCCAGTGCCCGGGCCAGAAAACCTGTGGGGGCATCTTCCTGCCGTTCCTGGCTCTGATTCACCCCCTGCTCAAAGCCGGTAAGATAGGCTTGGCACAACTCATTATCAAGCTGCTGCTGGCAGTGACTGTAGTCAGCCGCAGCCGCTGAGGCACCGGCCGAACTCAGGCCCAATACCAGTACAATTAATGCTTTCATAAACATCTCCCTGTCCCGGATTACGATGATGTCTGACTGTCCTTAACCGCCTTGGCAGCCGGAAGCGAACGGTGCAGCAGTATATAGCCGACAACAGCTGCGGTGGTCGACCCTATCAGAATCCCCAGCTTGGAATAAGTAATCAGCTCGAGATCAGCACCGCTGAATGCCAGCATCGAAATAAATATCGACATAGTAAAACCGATACCGCACAACACAGACACCGCAAATATCTGTCCAAAACCTGTCCCTTCAGGTAAACGCGCTATGCCCATTTTCACTGCCAGATAGCTCGCGGTAAAAATACCCAGCGGCTTACCAACAAACAGGCCCAGCGCAATCCCCAGCGGCAGCATCGCGGTCAGACCTTCTGCCGAGACACCTGCCAGCGAAATTCCCGCATTCGCAAAGGCAAACAGTGGCAAGATCAGATACGCGACATACGGATGTAATCCATGCTCCAGTGTCTTGAGCGGCGAGATTTCTTTGCCCTGCTTATTCTGCCCCTGAAGCGGGATGGCAAAGCCCAGTACGACACCCGCCAGCGTGGCATGCACGCCCGACTGCAGCACGCTGAACCAGAGCACCAGCCCGACCAGGATATACCAGACCAGGTTAGTGACATTGCGTGCGTGCATAATAAAGAGCACAGCGGTAGCTGCGAATGCCACGGCCAGCGCAATGGCCGACAAATCACTGCTGTAGAACAAGGCGATGATAACAATGACACCCAGGTCATCAATAATTGCTAATGCCAGCAAAAAGACTTTCAGGCTAACCGGCACCCTGTTACCCAGAAGGGCCATAATACCCAACGCAAATGCGATATCTGTCGCAGCTGGAATTGCCCAGCCACCAATTGCCACTGGGTCGGCATAGTTAAAAAGCACATACACTAAAGCCGGCGCGACCATACCACCCAATGCGGCGATAGCAGGGAAAATCGCTTTCTCTTTCGTATTCAGTGCGCCTTCGATCAGTTCACGCTTCACTTCCAGGCCAATCACCAGGAAGAAAATCGCCATCAAACCATCGTTAATCCAATGCGCTACCGACAGGCCTGCAATATAAGTATGTAATGCGCCCTCATACACTGACTGTAAAGGCGAATTGGCAATCATCATGGCCAGGGCCGCCGCGACGATCAGCAAGATGCCGCCGGCAGACTCTAATTTGAAGAATTTCAGAATTACATCGGTCATTGACCGCAGCTCCTTACTACTCATTGTAAAATCACACTTTTTTATTGGTGTGCGGTTGAAACAGTGTAGACGCCTACTGACATCTCTGTGAAATCGTTTGTTTAGAGTCAATAGATCGGAAAAACCGAACCATTGGCAGTAATACACCGTAATACCCGCAGTATCTAACTATCATCCCAGGCCAGTGACAGCACACTTTCCAGAGTAAGCCACCATCACTATGACACTGAAAACCCATCCGGCAAATTTTTTATCTGTTTTTTTTCGACATCCTTCTCTTCAATACTAATAAAGGTTTTATCAAAAAAATCACAGCGTTAAGCCTATAGATAAAAAGATAGATCCTGATCCCATTCTTTGCTCCTGGCCACAAAATCCACTGGTATGACAGAAAGGATTCGCTGTGTCATATTTCTGAAATATTCGTTCTCTACTATCGCGGCAACATTCAAAAAACTGACACCAAAATGACATCGCAATGTCACGGAGAACAGAATATGACTACCCAAGCCACCACAGCTGAGCCAATGCAAAGCTCCATGCGATGGGTTCGTTGGGCAAACCTGGTTTTCATGCTTTATCTGCTGCTGGTCGCGGTCTCCCTGGTGAGCGGCGGCTTTAAGTGGTCGGTAGGAGAGCAGGCCAAAACCCTGTTTGAATTTGCCTCACACCCTATTGCAGGCCTGATGATCGGTCTGGTAGCCACCTCTCTCATCCAATCTTCCAGTACAGTTACCTCTATCATAGTGGGTCTTGTTGCTGGTGGTCTGCCCGTTGAAACCGCGATTCCTATGGTGATGGGTGCCAATATTGGTACGACTATGACCAATACACTGGTCAGTCTGGGCCATGCCCGCTGTAAAGATGAATTCCGCCGCGCATTTTCTGCCGCCACAGTGCATGATTTCTTCAATCTGCTGGCCGTGCTGATCTTCCTGCCACTGGAAATGATGTTTGGCCTGCTGCAAAAAATTTCGGCCTGGCTGGTTTCACCCCTGATGTCGACCGGTGACATGAGCATGAAGGGGCTGGACTTCATTAAGCCCCTGACTAAACCGGCAGTGAACGCCGTAAAAGCGCCACTGGAATCAATGGGTACCATGGGCGGTGTGATTATGATTGCCCTGGGTATCGCGCTCATCTTCCTGGCGATTACTGTCATGGGTAAGCTGATGCGCAGCCTGATGGTTGGCCGTGCCCGTGACATCCTGAAGAGTGCGATTGGCCGTGGCCCGGTACACGGTATCGTGTCAGGTTCGATTGTGACCATACTGGTACAGTCGTCCTCTACGACAACCAGTTTGATGGTGCCTCTGGTCGGTACCGGAGTGCTGAAAGTACGCGATGTGTATCCGTTTACGCTGGGAGCCAACATAGGCACCTGTATTACTGCACTGCTGGCTGCAACGGCTATTTCCGGCGACCATGCCGTGTTTGCCCTGCAAATTGCGCTGGTGCACCTGTGCTTTAATGTGCTGGCAACCCTGCTGATCTTTGGCTTGCCGTTCCTGCGTGAACTGCCGCTGAAGGGCGCTATCTACCTGGGCGAGCTGGCAGTGAAAAGCAAATCGACCGTGGCGGCCTATCTAGGGCTGGTCTTTATCATTATCCCGGGCTGCATTCTGGCCTTAACGGCATAAGCAAGGCCTGATGAATACTAAAAAATCCCGGCTCACTGTGAGCCGGGATTTTTTTCATCTGATGATAACCGGCTATCCTACCCACCAGCAACACCTGTGGATGCTCAGGCTGCCGTCAGCCACTTTAGCGTCCGTGCTTTCAGGTACAAAAAAGCCCCACATTCGTGAGGCTCTGGGTTTTAACTTTTATCAGACGGAAAACGGATACTGTATCGGCTCATGGTGCTGATAATCTTCTACGTTAAAATCGTCCATAGTGACCCAGGTTTCCAGATCGTCCAGTGATTTAATCTCTGGGTTAATCACCAGCCGGGGCGATGGATACGGCTCTCGCTTGAGCTGAACATCGCGCATCAGCGCCAGTTGATCTTCATAGATATGCGCGTTGACAATCTTGTGGTAGGCCTTACCGGCTTTATGGCCTGTGATTTGCGCCATCAGAGCCAGCAAGGTGTAGACCTGAATCTGATTAAAATTGAGCCCGAGCGGCACATCGCAGGAACGCTGGTAGCTGGTCAGATACAGGCTGTCGCCCAACAGCGAAAAAGTATGAGTGTGCATACACGGGCGCAGGCAGCCCATCTCAAATTCACCCGGGTTATAAAACGTCAGTATCTCACCACGATCGTCGAGGCCACGGCTCAGATCATCGACAATCTTTCGCAGTTGATCCAAGGTGCTGCCATCAGACTTGCGCCAGCTTCTGCCCTGCACGCCGTACACACGGCCCATGTCGTCGGTACCTTTGCGGTGAGGATTACTCAGCCATGCCTGATTGTCATTGGCATTGGCATTCCATGTGTTACAACCGATCGCACGAAACTGTGCTGCACTGTCGTAGCCACGCAGATAGCCGAGCAGTTCGGCTATCGCCGCTTTCCAGTAACTTTTACGCGTGGTGATCAGCGGAAACTGATTGTTGGCAACATCATAAGTCAGGTCAGCGTTAATCAGCGTCAGGCAACGCTTGCCTGTCCGTTCATTGGTAACCCACTTACCTTCACTGATAATCCGCTGGCATAAATCTAAATACTGTTTCATGTCTCTGTTAACCCAAAATGGCGGGAGAAAATCTGCCTGCAAGCATACCATAATCACAAATCAGGCAGCCAATGGGCTGCCTGAAACGACTGTTAAGCGGTGCGGTGATTACCGGCCCGCTTATAGGCCCATACCATCAGCAGTGCACCGCCTATCACCATAGGCAGAGACAGAATCTGCCCCATGCTGATCCAGCCGGCAAACAGGCCAAGCTGAGCGTCGGGTTCACGGCAGTATTCAACCAGGAACCTGAACGAGCCGTAACCCAGCAGGAATAACCCGGATGCGGCACCCGCCGGACGCGGTTTACGGATAAAGACATTCAGGATGATCAGCAATACCAGGCCTTCCAGGAAAAACTCATATAACTGAGAAGGATGGCGAGGCAGCGGTCCGCCTGTCGGGAAAACCATGCCCCAGGGCACATCTGTTACCCGGCCCCAGAGTTCGCCATTGATGAAATTCCCAAGCCGGCCAGCGCCCAGACCGAACGGCACTAACGGCGCCACAAAGTCCGCCACGTCGAAGAAGCGGCGGCCATTGCGGTGGGCATACCAGACCATAGCGGTCATCACGCCTAATAAGCCACCATGGAACGACATGCCTCCGGTCCAGACTTTAAATAAGTAAAGCGGATCGGCCAGGAAGACTTCGAAGTTGTAAAACAAGACATAACCCACACGGCCGCCGATCACCACCCCCAGGAAACCCACAAACAGCAGGTCGCTGACTTGATCTCGTGTCCAGCCACTGCCTGGCTTATCTGCACGACGGTTTGCCAGCCAGAGCGCAAAGACGAAGCCCAGCAGGTACATCAATCCATACCAGCGGATCGCCAGCGGGCCGATTTGAAACAGGATTGGGTCAAAGTTTGGAAAAGTCAGATAACCTTGGCTCATTCAACATACTCGTGGTTAATCAATAAAGAAGTTCACGGCGGTACAGCATGTACCCACAATGAAAAGTCTCATGCCAGTCCCCGTGACTGACCCGAGTTAAAACAACATTTTACCACCCACAAATAACAAAAAGATGGCAAAGATTTTTTTCAGTGTCGGAGTCGGTAAGCGACTGACCATACGCGCGCCATATCGGGTGGTCAGCACAGAGGTGCAAACCACCCCCAACAGTGCCGGCAGATAGACATAACCCAGGCTGTAAGGCGGCAGGCTGTCATCACCGCTGCCCGCCACAATAAACCCGGCCATGCCCGCGATGGCAATAATGGACCCGCAAAAAGCGGCTGTCCCGATAGAACGACGCATTTCGACGCCATACCAGCTCAGATAAGGTACGATCAGCGAACCGCCACCGATTCCCGCTAAACTGGCCACCAGGCCAATCACACTGCCACTGCCGGCGATCGCAACCCGACCCGGAATAGGATGACGCCCTGTGACTTTCAATGAGAGCAGCATTTGCAGCGCCAGTAAAAGCACAATACCAGCAAATATCCTGGGCAGCCAATCCGCAGGCACCCACTCGGCCACAGCACTCCCGGCAATGCCCCCCAGCACCATACCCGGTGCGAGCAACCTGACCAAAGAGACATCCACATTCCCCAGCCGCAAATGGCTGCGCGCCGAAGAGCCGGACGTCAGCACAATACAGGCCAGCGAGGTCGCCAGCGCAATATGCATGACGACCCCAGATTCGATCCCGGTTTGGGGTAACATCCAGACTAACGCGGGGACAATTAATAATCCCCCGCCAATCCCCAGCAAACCTGCCAGCAGGCCGACCACAGCCCCCAGCCCCAGACACATCAGGAGCAGCCATACCATATCCGGCATCATTTACCTGCCCGGATGAAGCCGCCCATACCGCGTTGTTCGACAAACTCTGTTGCCATTTGCCTGACATCATGGCCGAAGGTCGCCTGTAACGCCTTATCGGCGAGTTGCGTCATATCGGCCAGACTGGCATGACGAAGGACATATTTAATTTTGGCAACGTTGCGGGTATTCATACTTAAAGAGCGGTATCCCATTCCAACCAAGAGTAAGGCGCCGAGAGGGTCACCAGCCAGTTCGCCACACACGCTCACCGGGATTGATAACGCATGGCTGGTATCCTGAATGTGCTTCAGTGCCTGAATGACTGCCGGATGGAAAGTATCATAGACACTGGCAACACGAGAATTGTTCCTGTCGACAGCTAATAAATATTGCGTTAAGTCGTTGCTGCCTACCGAAATAAAGTCGACCCGCCCTTTCAGGGCCGGCAGCTGATATAAGATCGACGGGACTTCGATCATAATGCCCAGTCTGGGTCGCTTGAGCACTTGTCCTTTGCTGGCAGCGTACACAGACACTTCATTAAAAGCACGTTCAATCAATGCTTTGGATTCATCCAGCTCAGGAATGCCGGAAATCATAGGCAAGAGTATGTCCATGTTATCAAGGCCAATACTGGCCTTGAGCATGGCCCTGACCTGAATAAGGAAAATTTCAGGATGATCCAGGGTAAAACGGATACCGCGCCAGCCAAGGAAAGGATTATCTTCTTCAATGGTCAGATAAGGCAACGGTTTATCGCCGCCTATGTCCAAGGTACGCATGACCACAGATTTACCCGGGTAAGAGGCCAGTATCGAGCGGTACTGAGCCGCCTGTTCCTCTTCCGACGGAAAACTGCGCTGCAGTAAAAATGGCACTTCGGTGCGGTACAGACCGACACCATCGACCCCTTTGTTGACAGCAATATTGGTGTCAGCACTTAATCCGGCATTCAGATACAGATAGATCCTTTCCTGATCTTCCGTTTCCGCCGCTTTATCCAGATCTTGTTCTACCAGAGCCGTCAGCTCATTTTCTTCTTTCAGTAACCGCTTGTATTCGGCCAGAATCTGCCGGTTGGGTTCAATGAGCAGATCGCCGCGATAACCGTCGACCACCACCAGAGCGTTGTGCACTTTTTCCGGGACAAAATCGACGCCCATGATGGCAGGAATGCCCAGCGCCCGGGAAAGAATCGCCGCGTGGGAGTTGGCGGCACCTTCCTGAGCCACCACAGCAGCCAGTTTATCTCGCGGAATACTGGCCAGCATGGCGGCGGTCAGCTCACGGGTCAGCAGGACGATAGGGGCATCCCACTGGTGCTCGACTCCCTCTTCGTTATGAAGGAAAAACAGCAGGCGCTGGCCAAGTTCGCGAATATCGTGCGACCGTTCGCGCAGGTAGTCATCCTTCATATTGGCAAAGCGAACCGAGTAGGCCTCCACTGTCTGCCTGACGGCCCATTCGGCCTGATCGCCGCCAGCGACTTTGGCAAACAGATCCTTACGCAGCATGGGATCATTGAGCAGGTGGCTGAACAGATCAAAAATCGCCAGAGTGTCTTTGTGCAGCTCGCTGTCAAAGCGTTTTCGCAACCGGCGAAACTCATTACTCGCCATCTCAATGGCAATGCTCAGGCGTTCCTGTTCAAACTCTCTGTCCAGACAGGAGGCAGGTGATACGGCTTCCAGCCGGGGCTGGTTGTCATCCCACCAGGCTTTGGCGATGGCAACCCCGGTTGAGGCCGCCGAACCGGTTAAATGCAGTCCGTCACGATGGCCGGGCCACATCCCCTGCGCTTTGGCATGCGCCAGAATCACCGCCAGCTGTGCGGCCAGCGTGACCATGAAAGATTCTTCGCTTTCAGTGAATTCACGCATATCGCGTTGCTGGATCACCAATACGCCAAGGACTTTGCGCTGATGGATAATGGGGGTGCCGAAAAAGGAGCGGAAGGTTTCTTCGTTGGTGCCCGGGATATGTTTGAAGTTAGGATGCTGGCGCGCATCGGCCACATTGACAGGTTCAGCCTGACGGCCAACCAGACCGACCAGACCTTCATCAAAGCCAAGCCCGACCTGATAAGAAGGCTTGGTCAGCCCCTGGGTAGCCATGAGCATATATTGCTTGCGGTGTTCATGAACAATGTAGACTGAGCAGCACTCAGTCTTCATTGCCTGGCAAATACTGACGACCAGCAGATCCAGCGCCTCGAGTAATGTCGGAGCACTGGCCACTTTCTCTACAATTTCTCTTAGCTGGGTCAGCATAAGCGTTACTTTCCCTAGGTTAACTCCGCTTGTGTTTACGTTTTAACTTGCGTTCCTTGCGCTCCTTGAAAGGCATCGCCATCGCCGCGAACTCTTTCAGCGCCCGGCGATAAACGTCCCGTTTAAAGGACACAACCTGACGAACCGGATACCAGTAGCTGACCCAACGCCAGCCATCGAACTCCGGTGTACTGCCACGCTGCATGTTCACCTTAGACTCATCGCATTCCAGACTCAGCAAAAACCATTTTTGCTTTTGTCCGATACAAACTGGTTTGGAATCCCACCTTACCAGACGTTTAGGTAATTTGTATCGCAGCCAATGACGGCTGGATGCCAGAATCCTAACGTCTTTTCTGGTGAGACCCACTTCCTCATACAGTTCACGGTACATGGCCTGTTCCGGGGTTTCCCCTTCATCAATACCGCCTTGTGGAAACTGCCAAGAGTGTTGTCCATATCGTCGAGCCCAAAATACCTGGCCATGGCTGTTACAGATAACTATCCCCACATTAGGGCGATATCCATCGCCATCAATCACTGGACGACCTCAAGTAAAAATATCAATTAACAGTGATTTTTTCACAGAATTAGCCTCAGGGTAAACATTCATTGTCATCAATCACTGTTTTTTCCTACCTAGCACTCACTTTATGGATAACTTAAGAGGAATTCAGAGGTTATAAACAAAGAAATGAGACCTCTCCCACATTTATTCACGCTTTCTGTGGATAGTTGTGTGTAGAAGCTCTTCTATTGTCCATTTAATCAACAATAAAGCAGGATCCAAACAATTGCCACCCCAGTACAGAAAAAACAACAAATAACTTAAATTCAAATACTTAAAACAACAACCAACTTAAAATACAGCTAAAGCCTCAACCGGTTTCCAGAGGATCATTGCGACTGGTTAAAGATCAACCACCCTTGGCTTTATCCACACCCCTCGATAATTAACGGTTAAATAAGCACCGCAAAAGCGTTTAAATACTGCGCAAAACCCTGTAGATACGTCCAGCTCATACAATATTCACATTGTTCAAAAAAGTACCTGTGGATATCTTCATCCCAGGATCCAACACAAACAACCTGATCAAGCGGATAGTCATTCACCTGCACAGCGTCTCAACTGTGTTAAAATACATGGCCAAGTTTTCGAAAAGTTACTCATCCTAATGACGATCTCCAGACGACCCGCTCCGACCTCAGAATCAGAACTCCTCAGCCGGGCACAGGCGCTGGCCGGCTGTACCCTGGGCGAGCTGGCTGAGCAGGCAGGACAAATCACCCCACCGGATTTACGCCGGGATAAAGGCTGGGTGGGCCAGTTGCTGGAATGGCATCTGGGGGCAACGGCAGGCAGCCAGCCCGTCCCTGATTTCGCCAATTTGGGCATTGAACTCAAAACTATCCCCATCAGCCATCTGGGCAAACCGCTGGAAACCACCTTTGTCTGTGTTGCCCCTCTGATTGGCTTGCAGGGCGTAAACTGGGAAAACAGCCATATCCGGCACAAGCTCGCCAGGGTCCTGTGGATCCCTGTTGAAGGGGAGCGTGAAATTCCGCTTGCTGCACGCCATGTCGGCTCTCCTCTGTTGTGGAGTCCATCTGCCGACGAAGAAGCCCGGTTACGCCAGGACTGGGAAGAGCTGATGGAACTGATAGTGCTGGGTAAAGTGGAGCAGATTACGGCCCGTCACGGCGAAGTCCTGCAGCTGAGGCCCAAAGCCGCCAACAGCAGAGTGCAGACCGATGCTTACGGCGCAGACGGTCACCCGATCAAAACCTTGCCCCGGGGCTTTTATCTCAAAACCCAGTTCACCGCCGAACTGCTCAAACGCCACTTTATGCTCTGATAACAGAGCGGGCTATACATTGATCGTCATGTCATCCTGGCAACACTCAGGTTTACCATCCAGTGAGAATTCATCATGAGGATCAATCGTCCTTAATGTGATCGACTTGATCCCAAGCGGCCGCAGAAAATCCCGCACCTGCTCCATGGTCTGAAAATGCAGCATGTTGTCATCATCATCCTTTAATGGCTCAAGATGATGTTTATATTCAACTTCCATCAGATAGTCTGCCCGACCGGCATAGCTGGTCAGTACGCACTTAGGAATTTCTTCTCCGGGTGACTTTACCCAGTGCTTGAATTGGGACAGTTTCATGATCACACCTTTTCAAAGGAACTGCTTTAACTATGTGCGAACATTCGCTTATCAGCAAGGTTTGACCGTGCAGCCTTTGGGATAACTGCTTCATTTTACTGCGGCTTCTCAGTAACCCTTTCCTAGGTTATAGTCAGGGAGAATTTGCGGTCCAAGGAGGGCAAATGAAATACCATAAGATCCCCCATTCAAACCTTGAAGTGAGCCAGATCGGCCTGGGTACCATGACCTTTGGCGAGCAAAATACTGAAGCCGAGGCACACAGCCAACTCGATTTTGCGCTGGAGCGCGGTATCAACCTGATTGATACTGCTGAAATGTATCCGGTGCCGCCGAAAGCTGACACACAGGGGCTGACCGAAGCCTATATCGGCAGCTGGCTGAAGAAATCGGGCAAACGCGACCAAGTGATTCTGGCGACCAAAGTTGCCGGCCCCCGTAATGTCCCCCACATCCGTGACAATATGGCACTCGACTGGCGAAATATTCACGAAGCCGTTGAAAACAGCCTGGAAAGATTGCAAACAGACTATATCGATCTGTATCAGTTGCACTGGCCTCAGCGAGAAACCAATTGCTTTGGCAAGCTCAACTACCCTTATCCCGATACCAACACCGGTGTCACCCTGACAGATTCGCTTGAAGCACTGGCCGAGCTGGTGCGGGCAGGCAAAATTCGCTACATCGGCTTGTCTAACGAGACCCCATGGGGGGTGATGTCTTTCCTGCGACTGGCAGAGAAACACGACCTGCCGCGGGTGGTGACCATTCAGAACCCCTATAACCTGCTCAACCGCAGCTTTGAAGTGGGTCTGGCTGAAATCAGCCATTATGAAGGGGTCAAATTACTGGCTTATTCTCCGATGGCCTTCGGCACCCTGAGCGGTAAATACCTCAATGGCAAAAAACCCGACGGTGCCCGCTGTTCGCTGTTTGAGCGCTTTGTCCGTTATTTCACGCCGCAAGGTGTGGCGGCCACGGAAGCCTATGTCAAAGTGGCAAGAAAACACGGTCTGGATCCGGCGCAAATGGCTCTGGCCTTTGTTAACCAGCAGCCGTTTAATGCCTCAACCCTGATTGGCGCAACCAGCCTGTCTCAGCTTGAAGCCAACATCGACAGCCTGTCGGTGGAACTCAGTGCAGACGTTCTGGCAGACTTAGAACAAGTCGGTATCACCTACTCAAATCCTTGTCCTTAATACTATTTTATTTTTCCAAGCTGAAAAAAAGCCCCCATCTAAGTGGGGGCTGTCAGTGTTTTTCAGACCTTACTCCGCAGAGTAAGGCCTGAGATTACGTCAGACTTCGCCACCTCAACGCTCGCCTCAGATGACGTGTTTTACGGCTGACTCGCAGACTGACCAGGGCTGAATCCACACGCAGGTCTTTGTCGATGCCCATATCTTTGAGAATATGTGGCGATAAATGTGGCAGATGAACCTGCATACGTCGGTGCTCGCGACGCCATGCTTCTTCTTCACGGTGTAAATCAAGACGGATAAGTAAAACAGCAAAACGTAAATAGACTGATTGGCGCATAAGTGTGCTCTCCAGGTTGATAAAATGGAGGGACGCAGATACGACCGTTTTCAGGCTGACAACATACTAGCCGCGACAGACGTATCCGCGGCCCATTTACAGAGTGTATTACTGTAAAAAGTAACTAAGATCGATGATCTTAGTGCTGATGGGAAGTGTGATCCTTAACACCAGCAGGACGCAGACATTTAGTATTGAATGTGCTCATTGTGTGTTCCTCCTGGTTATAAGATAGAATGATGTGATATGAGTGTTATTTTTGCCTGATAGTGCATCAAAAACAAGAAGTTATTTTGCATCACAGAATAAAAAGGGAAATACTCCACCGAATGCACAAGGCGATGGCTCAAGCCAGACAGATTGCTGTCTTTAGCCTAAAATATCAGCGTATTCCTCTTTCGCCGTACAGATGCCATTCAGCTTTCCGGTTTCGGTCAGGACAGTTTCATGGTTTTCATCATAGCCAGCAACGCTCTGCCCGCCTGGCCTAAAGCATGCTGGCTGCTCCATGCCAGATCTATCGGTTGCTTCCATGCCTGTGCCTCAAAGGCAGGTTCCAGTCTGACGATCTGCCCGGCCCGCACTCTGTCTCTGACCATGTCAGCGGGCAATACTGTCCAGCCGATACCCCGCTGAACCAGTTCCAGTGCAGACAGAATATGCTCAGTACGCCAGATAGCATCAGATACCCGCCATTCTTCACTGTCCTGACCATAGCGGCCTGTCAGTAATACCTGCCGGTATTGTCTGAGATCCGGCCAGTCCACTGTTTTCAGTGCCGCCAGTGGATGATTGCTGGCCGCCACACACCAGACATCAACCTGTCCCAGGCCATGGACAGCGATATCAGGATGCAGGAAAGACAACTGCACCATCAGCGCCAGCTGTGCCCGGCCTTCATTGAGCAGTTTCACCACATCCCCCATACCCACAGTCAGAATTTCCACCTCAACGAACGGAAAGCCGGATTCAAACTGCTGCAAGGTATCGGCCAGTGCCGGGATCATCGCCATGGATTCCACCACCAGGGTCAACTTGGGCTCCACCCCCTGCTGAAAACTGTCGGCAGCCACTTGCAGCTCCCCGCACTGTGCCAGCACCCGTCTGGCTTTGACCAGTAAGGCTTCACCATTAGGCGTCAGCACCGGCCATTTACCGCTGCGATCAAACAGTGCCAGATCGAAATCCGTTTCCAGATTAGCGATGGCGGTGCTGATAACCGACTGCGCTTTACCCAGCTTACGGGCTGCAGCCGAAAACGACCCCGTTTCCGCCGCGGTGACAAATGCCCTGAGCTGTTCAAGAGAGAAATCCAACTTAAAACCCTTAATCTATCTGTTATTACGATAGTAACTAACTTTTATCTATCTGTATTTAACTTAGTATATCTCCCGGTTCCGTTTTTCACTAAGAGGCTAAGAGTATGCGTACGCATTGGGACAGAATTCGTCATGCCGTTGGTTTTGAACTGATTGCGCTGGTGCTCATCACCCTGGTGCTGAGTCAGGGATTTGGCTTCGACATGGCCAAAATTGGTCTGTTGGGCATTGTGTTCTCAGTTATTGCCACCGTCTGGAACTATGTCTATAACCTGTGGTTTGATAGAGCCATGCTGAAGTACGCCGGCCATGTGCACAAAAGCACCAAACAACGAATTGTGCATGCGCTGGGCTTTGAGCTCTGTTTGTTGTGGCTGACGCTGCCCATCATGGCCTGGTGGCTGGAGATCGGTTTATGGCAGGCGCTGGTGATGGATATTGGCCTGGTGATCTTCTATCTGATTTACGCTTATGTTTATAACCTGACCTACGACAAAGTGTTTCCATTACCGGCAACACAGACGGCCTGACATGGTTAAGAATTCTGGCTCAGATCCCGCGGTGGCGGGATCAAGTCATGTTTGTTGAGCAGCCGGTACATAGTGGCGCGGGATACGCCAAGCTCACGGGCCGCCGCTGAAATCTGCCCCCGGTTATTCTCCAGTACACTTAACAAGGCGCTGCGTTCTGATTCTTCCCGGATTTTTTTCAGGCTCTGCTTATCATCGGCCTGCCTTGGCAACTCAAGATGATCGGCCTCAATATTCTTCTGCTCGGTCAGCAGCACAGCCCGTTTTATACGTCCAATCAGCTCCTGTACATTACCCGGCCAGTTATAGGTGACTATCGCCTGTCTGGCATTGTCAGAAAATGCTTTCACTCCGCAGTTATACTGGCGGGCATACTTGAGTAACATTGCATCGGCCAGCATCAGTAAGTCGTCTCCGCGCTCACGCAGAGGCGGTACCGTCAGGCTAAGCACATTCAGCCGGTAGAAAAGCGCTTTGCTCAGCCGCCCTTCACTGACTAAAGTATCAAGCGGATAATGTGTCGCAGCGATCAGCCTGGGCTCGGCACAGACCTCAGAGCCGTTTTCCTTGGTAAAGCGCCCGTCCTGCAGCCACTGAACCAGCTCTTGCTGGCGATCCTGAGGTAATGAGGTGACTTCATTGAGAAACAGCACACCGTCTCTGGCCGCCTCAAAACAGCACTCAGACTCGGTGCCCTTCACTGCCCAGCTCTGGCCGATACTTGAGCAATTCACAGTAACAAAACGCCCTTTGGCGCGGGTTGAAGCCTGAAAAATGGCCTCAGCGACCATTTCCTTGCCTGTGCCTATCTCCCCCTGAATCAAGACCGGCATGTCCGCCGCCGCCAGGCGTTTCACGTGCTGCAGCAGCTTTTTCATGACAGGTGTATTGCCCTGGAGTCCCTGCTGGCCGAAGTGACCGAGTTTGGGCCAGACTTTGCGTTCCAGTGTCAGCATACCGCGCTGGTGGCCTAAAGTTTTCAGCAACTGGGATTCAGGAATCGGCGAGGTAAAATAATCAATACAGAAACTGACGATAAACTGGCAGACAGATTCGATGCTGAGCTGTTCGTCTCTGACCAGGGCCAGCCATCGTACCTGCTTATGGCGGTTTACCAGACTGGCAATCGCCTGCAGACTGAAGTCATCATGGCTCAGATCAACCACCCCCAGGCAAGGGCCGGTTTCGAGTAATAAAGTTTCTGCTGCCCGCAGATCGTGACAATGATGACAAATCCATCCGGCCTGCTTCAACGCATTCAGCCAGGGGATAGTGTGTCCCCCGAGCAACACCAGTTCACCGTGCCAGATATCCTTGCGCGCATCCATTCCCATTCGCTCACCCATTTCACCGGTAGCTGCACCATTCAGAGCACACTGCTACAGTGCTTCTGATCATAAAAATGCAAAACAGTATTCAACAAGTATAAGAGACAGGATCGCCAGATAACAAAAATATCACCTGTAATAAACAAAACAGGCGATATTTTCAGAAGGGCTTCAAGAGGATAAGGTTTAAAAACCGGAGATTAGGATTTTTTTGCCATACAGGCTTCGTTCGTCACAGGTTCGCTGACAAAGCCGCCGGCGCCTGTGTACCAAAAGCGTACCCCCAGCCCCATGGCAATGGCATCACCAAAATTCTCACACGCGACATCAACCAGAGCAGGCTTCACTTTTGACGCATCCAGCTGCCAGTTCCACCGTGTGCTGCGTAACTGGCGAATAATAGTTAACAGCGAGCGCTCACTGTCAAAGTGGTACTGGCGCACTTCGCCCCGATCTCCCTCAGGAGGTAAATCATTAAACTTAGTGAATTCTTGTTTCCACTCTTCAGGCAACGAACCGACAAAGTCGGTCGGCGGTTGAGTCAGTGCCATTGCTGCACAACCACTGAGCACCATGGCGCCAAAAGCAGGAATGATCGTTTTTTTCATTTATCAGCCTAACGTTGTTCACATCACCACAAAGGCTGAATTATGACACTTTACTCATAAATTCATCTATAGCGGATAACAAAAAATGTTAAATGTCGCTGAAATACATTTTACCTTTCAGCCAGCGGTACGACTTCGCGCACCGTTGTCGCTTTGAAGGCATAAAAAAAGCCACTTCTGCTGAAGTGGCTTAGAGAGATGCTGTGTCTCAGCGCATCAGTTCTGCGGCCGCATGGCCGGGAACAGGATTACGTCACGAATGGTATGGCTGTTGGTAAACAGCATCACCAGACGGTCGATACCAATCCCCTGACCCGCCGTCGGTGGCAGACCGTGTTCCAGCGCTGTAATGTAATCAGCATCGTAGAACATGGCTTCATCATCACCGGCATCTTTGGCATCCACCTGGGCTTTGAAGCGCTGGTCCTGATCTTCTGCATCGTTCAGCTCCGAGAAGCCGTTGGCCACTTCACGGCCACCAATGAAGAACTCAAAACGGTCGGTAATGAACGGATTATCATCATTACGGCGCGCCAGCGGTGAAATATCAGCAGGATATTCAGTGATGAAGGTTGGCTGCAGCAGTTTAGGCTCGGCCGTTTCACCAAAGATTTCTTCCAGCAGCTGACCACAGGTCCAGAAAGGTTCAACCTGGATGTGCAGCGATTTCGCGATACCCACCATCAGATCACGATCCTGCACCTGCTCATAGGTCAGGGTCTGAATGGTGTCATGGTTCGGGTTGTATTGCTTGATGGCGTCCAGCATGCTCAGACGCGGATATGGACCTTTAAATTCAATCACTTCATCGCCATATGGCAGACCGGTAGCACCGCACAGGTCCTGCGCAATAGAGCTCAGCATGTCTTCGGTCAGATCCATCAGATCACGGTAATCCGCATACGCCATATAGAATTCCATCATAGTGAATTCTGGGTTATGGCGCGGCGACAGACCTTCGTTACGGAAGTTACGGTTGATTTCGAATACACGCTCAAAACCACCGACCACCAGACGCTTGAGGTACAGCTCAGGCGCAACACGCAGGTACATATCAATATCGAGCGCGTTGTGATGGGTGATAAACGGACGCGCAGTCGCGCCGCCAGGAATCACGTGCATCATAGGCGTTTCCACTTCCATGAACCCTTTCGTAGTCATGAACTGGCGAATCGCATTAACCACTTTGGAGCGCATCAGCATAGTATTGCGCGAATCTTCGTTAACGATCAGATCCACATAACGCTGGCGGTAACGCTGTTCCTGGTCAGTCAGACCATGAAATTTTTCAGGTAACGGACGCAGTGCTTTGGTCAGCAGTTGATACTCGTCAAAGTTGACGTACAGATCACCCTTGCCGGACTTATGCAAAGCCCCTTTCACACCTATGATGTCGCCAATGTCGAGACCTGAATATTTTTCTTTCAGCTCTTTCTGTACATCTTTGGACGCATAAGCCTGAATACGGCCGGAGACATCCTGGATCGCCAGGAATGGACCACGCTTGGCCATGATACGACCGGCAATCGCCACAATGTTGTTGGCTTCTTCCAGCTCTTCTTTGGTTTTATCACCAAAGGTGGCCTGCAGATCAGCAGCCAGGCTATCGCGGCGGAAATCGTTCGGGTGGCCGTTTGCTTTGCAATCCTGACGAATGTGTTCCAGTTTCGCGCGACGCTCTGCAATCAGTTTGTTTTCGTCTTGTACTTGTTCAGTCATGGTTAACCTTAACAACAGTTCGGGGCCGGTATTAAAGACCGGATTTCAGACTAGCTTCGATGAAGCGGTCCAGGTCTCCGTCCAGCACCGCCTGGGTATTGCGGTTCTCGACACCGGTACGCAGATCTTTGATTCGGGAATCATCCAGCACATAAGAGCGGATTTGGCTGCCCCAGCCAATATCAGACTTCGCATCTTCATTCGCCTGTTTCTCGGCGTTCTGCTTTTGCATTTCCAGTTCAAACAGCTTAGCTTTCAGCTGTTTCATCGCCTGATCTTTGTTCTTATGCTGAGAACGGTCATTCTGACACTGCACCACAGTGTTGGTCGGTACGTGAGTAATACGTACCGCAGATTCCGTGGTGTTAACGTGCTGACCACCCGCGCCTGAGGCACGGTAGACATCAATCCGCAAATCAGACGGATTAATATCAACAGCAATATTGTCATCCACTTCCGGATACACGAAAGCCGAGGCAAAAGACGTATGACGGCGGCCGCCAGAATCGAACGGCGACTTGCGCACCAGACGGTGAACACCGGTTTCAGTGCGCAGCCAGCCGTAAGCGTACTCACCGCTGATCTTCACCGTGGCGGATTTCAGCCCGGCCACATCGCCTTCAGAGACTTCAATCACTTCTGTTTTGAAGCCCTTGGCCTCAGCCCAGCGCAGGTACATGCGCAGCATCATGGAAGTCCAGTCTTGTGCCTCTGTGCCACCGGAACCGGCCTGCAGGTCGACATAGCAATCTGCGCTATCGTGATCGCCGGCAAACATACGACGGAATTCAAGCTGTTCCAGCTTGTTGACCAGCTCGTCCAGTTCAGGACCGATCTCGTCAAAGGTTTCCTGATCGCTTTCTTCGATCGCCAGCTCAAGCAGACCTTCGACGTCTTCAACGCCCTGATCCAGCTGGTCGATGGTTTCCACCACAGCTTCAAGCGCTGCACGCTCTTTACCTAATGCCTGAGCACGCTCTGGCTCATTCCAGACATCAGGTTGCTCTAATTCTGCGTTGACTTCTTCAAGACGCTCTTTTTTAGCATCGTAGTCAAAGGTACCCCCTAAGGATGTCGGTCCGTGCAGACACATCCTCAAGACGGTTTTTAATAGGATTAACTTCGAACATTGCCACTCTTCTTAGCCTTTTCGCCGAAACGGACATAACCGGAGGATTCTAGCGAATTGCGGCAGGAATAAACAGAGGATCACAAAACTTATCCAAAATATCGCTCGCAATATTGACAGCATGGATTTTCGGACAAAAGAAAAACGGTGAAGCAGGCGCTTCACCGTTGCACAGATTATACCGCCTCGAGGTACTCAACCATCAGCTGAACGCTACGATTGCCCCGAAACTCATTGATATCCAGACGATACACCAGGTTGACCTGTTGTACCGAGGCATCCGGCCAGCGCCGGACATCAATATTGAATGCAATGGCATCTATCATGCTGCCGCCATCGACAGGCTCCAGCATCATTTTCAGGTGCTTGCTGCCGACCAGACGCTGCTGCAGCAAGCGGAAGCGGCCATCAAAGCTCGGTTCCGGGAACTGCTGCCCCCAGGGACCGGCACCGCGTATCAGCTCGGCCGTGTCCATCGTCATCTCCTGCGCTGCAAGCTCACCGTCGGTCAGCAAGATACCGCGCAGGGCAGACTCATCCAGCTCATCCCGCACCGCCTGATCGAAGGCTTTGCTGAATGCCTCAAACTTATCGGCGGCGAGCGTCAATCCTGCGGCCATGGCGTGACCGCCAAATTTGAGGATCATCCCCGGGTTGCGGGTATCGATCAGATCCAGCACATCACGCATATGCAGGCCGGGTATCGACCGGCAGGACCCTTTGATTTCGCCCTCGCCCGCCGCGGCAAAGGCAATCACAGGGCGGTGGTACAACTCTTTGATCCGCGACGCCAGAATGCCGATAACCCCTTGATGCCAGTCCGCCTGATACAGCGCCAGCCCGTAAGGCATGTCTTTTTGGCTAAATTTTAAACGCTCGCAAATCGCCAGCGCCTCTTCTTTCATGCCCTGTTCGATTTCTTTGCGTGTCTGATTGAGGCCGTCCAGCTCGACCGCCATTCGCCGCGCCGACTGAATGTCCTCGCACAACAGCAGCTCAACGCCAAAAGACATATCATCCAGACGACCGGCAGCATTGATGCGCGGGCCCAGCGCGAAACCCAGATCGCTGGCCACCAGCCGGGACGGGTCACGGTTGGCCACTTCGATCAGCGCCTTAATCCCCGGCCGGCATTGCCCGGCGCGAATGCGCTGCAGGCCCTGATGCACCAGAATCCGGTTATTACCATCCAGTGCGACCACATCGGCCACTGTGCCCAGGGCCACCAAATCTAATAACCCGGCTAAGTTGGGTTCAGGGATCCCCTGCTCGGTAAACCAGTTCTGCTGACGCAACGCCGCCCGCAGTGCCAGCATCAGATAGAAAGCCACCCCCACCCCGCACAGGGCTTTGGACGGAAAGTCACAGCTGTGCAGATTCGGATTGACGATAGCATCGGCGGCTGGCAGGACATCCCCCGGCAAGTGGTGATCGGTCACCAGCACCCGGATGCCTTTTTCTTTCGCCGCGGCAACCCCAGCCACCGACGAGACACCGTTATCCACCGTCATGATGATTTCCGCACCACGGGCAGCGGCCTGTTCAGCGACTTCCGGGCTCAGGCCATAGCCATCATCAAAACGGTTCGGCACCAGATAATCGACATTGCGGCAACCTAACTGGCGCAGCGCCAGAACCGAGAGCGCTGAGCTGGTGGCGCCATCGGCATCGAAATCGCCCACCACAATAATGCGCTTGTGTTCTCGCAATGCATCAATCAGCAAATTGACGGCAGCATCAATCCCATTAAGTTGGTCATAACTGTGCAGCCCCTTGGCGCCCCGCTCCAGATCTGTGTCAGAGCGCAGCCCCCGGCTGGCATAAATACGCTTCAGCAGAGGGTGGATCTCAGAGGAAAAACCTGAGGTATCCGCTTCAGGACGACGCTTGATTTCGATTTTCATTAGACTACTTAATGGCGATTGGCAGATGGGGAAAATGAGAAGGTGTTATATCAAAAAACCGCAGCGGCGGGTACCCGAACAGGCCAATCCAGCACCGGGCTCACAAGCCAAATCACTCAAACGGCTCAGCCGGATGCTGAAAACGCAACAGCCCGCAAGCGCTGCGGGCTGTTGGTCAGCAGAGGCAATAATTAACTGCGGCTGTTGAGAAATTGCAGCAGCCGGCTAGCCGGTTGATAGCCAGGCAGCATAGTCCCGTCTTCCAGTACCAGCGCAGGCGTACCTGTCACGCCCATGGCCACACCCAGCTGATAATGCTTCATCACCAGCGAGTCATTATGCGGACTTTGCTCAATATTCAGCTTGCCTTTCTTGGCGTCATCCATGGCCTGCGCCCGGTTTTTCGATGCCCAGATAGCGCTCATCTCGCCGAAATTCTGCGAACGCTCACCACCGCGCGGGAAAGCCAGATAACGGATAGTGATACCGGCATCGTTGTAGGCCTGCATTTCACTGTGCAGTTTACGGCAATAGCCACAGCTGGTATCGGTAAAGACAGTCACCACGTATTTTTCCTCTTTGGCCGGATAGACGATCATTTCGCCTTCCATGCCTTTGAGCTTGTCTTTGTTGATCGAGGCCATTTTCTGTTCAGTCAGATTGACAGGCTCACCGTCCACTGACTGATACAGGTGACCGGCAACAAAATACTGACCGTCATCAGACATATAAATAATACCGCGCTCGGTCACCACCTCGTTCATACCCTTGAGCGGTGATGGCGTCACTGACGCTGCAGTCAGGCCCAGCGGATTCAACGTGGCTTCAATGGCACGGGCATCAGGTTCTGCACTGGCAGAAAAAGCCGTGAGCGCAGCCAGTGCCACAAGCAGGGGACGGCGGGAAAATGGCATGAAAACATCCTTAACAAATCGTTGGCAATTCAGGGATAGTCCCTGTGAATACTATACAGACCCTTTGAGTATGGCCATCTTTCAAAGTTCAATCTCAAAAGGCAAGTGATTTCATAATCCGGTGGCTCTGCAGGGTTATGATTGGGATCTCTGCCCCAGTAAACACGGGTCTGAGTGTCACAAAAGATCACTGCTGGTTTCAGGCTCGCGGATGGTGCTCCTGATGCAGCTGCTTCAGACGCTCGGTTGCCACATGAGTATAGATCTGTGTGGTAGATAAATCACTGTGACCTAACAACATTTGCACGACCCTGAGGTCCGCGCCGTAATTGAGCAGGTGGGTGGCAAACGCATGGCGCATGACGTGCGGCGACAAGGTATCGGCATCAATCCCGGCCAGCACCGCATAGTGCTTAATGCGATGCCAGAAGGTCTGACGCGTCATCTGACGGGCACGCTTGCTGGGAAACAGAACATCTGAACTGACCTCGCCCAACAGGTACGGGCGTCCCTGAACCAGAAAGGTTTCAATCCATTCCATCGCCTCTTCCCCCATAGGCACCAGGCGTTCTTTGTCCCCTTTACCCGTGACCCTGACCACGCCCTGGCGCAGACTGACGTTATCCATCCGCAGGCTCACCAGCTCAGTGACCCGCAGGCCCGTTGCATACAGCAGCTCGAGCATGGCTTTATCGCGCAGCTCGAGCGGATCATTAACATCCGGCGCGCCCAGCAAGGCACTGACCTGATCTTCGCTAATGTCCTTCGGCAGCCGCTGCGGCAATCTGGGACTGTGCAAAATGGCACTGGGATCGTCTTCCCTGAGTTTTTCCCGGTGAAAATACTGAAACAGCCGCCGCAGCGCCGAGGTCATCCTGGCCCGGGAACTTTGCTTGAAGTCTTGCTCAAACAGCCATTGCTGGTAATCCTGCAGATCGCCGGAGTGCAGTGACAACAGCGACTGACGGCGAGACTCCAGCCATTGCTGCAGTTTCATTAAATCATTACGGTACGAAGACAGGGTGTTGGCCGACAGCCCCCGCTCCATCCACATCGCATCTAAAAAGCGCTCGATCAGGGCGATATCGTTATTGGTTTCCACGTCGCGCCACTCCCAAAACATCTGGATATAAACACAGTATATTGCAGCATAGTACTGAATTTCTCCTGCAATGTAACTAGGTGCGCTCGCTTGAGGGATGCACCCGGACGCCTGACAGGGTAAAATCAGCGCAAATTAGTTGCCACCCCAGGAAATATCAGTATGAAAATCGGCCTGTTTTACGGCTCGACCACCTGCTATACCGAAATGGCCGCGGAGAAAATCCGCGATTGCATCGGCGGCGAGCTGGTTGAGCTGCACAACATCAAAGAAGCGGCGCTCAGCGAGATGAACCAGTATGATCTGCTGATCCTGGGCATCTCGACCTGGGACTTTGGTGAACTGCAGGAAGACTGGGAAGCGGTCTGGAATCAACTGGATGGCCTGACACTGACCGGAAAAACCGTCGCCCTGTTCGGCTTGGGCGATCAGGAAGGCTACACAGAATGGTACCTGGACGCCATGGGCATGCTGCACGATCAGCTGCTGCCGACCGGTGCCCAGTTCGTTGGCTACTGGCCAAATCAAGGCTACAACTTTGAAGCCTCAAAAGCCCTGACCGAAGACAAGAGCCTGTTTGTCGGGCTGGCACTGGATGAAGACAGCCAGTACGAACTCAGTGATGAGCGCATCCAGCAATGGTGCGAGCAGGTGCTGACCGAGTACGCCGATTCACTCTAGCCCGATCTCTGCCGCCCGCAATAATACGGGCGGCAGTGTTGCCTGGCTTACTCTGCTGTTCTTGCCGAAAAATTCGCGTTAATCCTCAGCTTAAGATATTCCGCAGCCGTAATGGGCGGGTACTTACCGAGCGGCCCCTGAATCACCACATCCTTGTTGGCCTGGCAGAAGAAAGCCAGGCTGTAGCGGGAGTGCTGATTCTCTTGCGGATAAGGCATTCTGACCCGGTGCAGGGTCGACTTGAGCTGATCATCACTCCAGCGCATCAGCATGTCACCGATGTTGCAGGTGATAATATCCGCCTGCGGCACCACATTGCACCAGAGGGGCTGATGCCGGGCATCTTTGCCGGCAGCGACTTGCAACCCGCCCTGATTGGCCTGCTGAAAGACCATAGTCAGGCAGTCGAAATCCGTGTGGGCGCCGGCGCGCCAGTGATTGTCACCTTGCGGTAATACCGCCATCGGTAAGTAATGCAGCAGCCGCAATGTACTCTGATAATGCTCAGAGTCAGGCTGATGCACCCGCGCAAAGAAATCCCGCTCAAACCCTAACTTATCCGCAAAGCAGGACAGAATATCCATCCCCAGCCGCCAGGTCTGACGTTCAAAATCGAGCATAATGGACTGAAAATCGGCCACTTCATCCGGTTCGGGCCATAGGCCCGCCATGTGCGGTAAGGTGATCTGGTACGACTCTTTCTGATCGGCCGTCCCTGTTGACGGCCGCACCTGAGCTTTGAATTCCCAGCCGGCATTGAGGCCGTCTTTCAGCGGGTAAGCCTGCTTTTTCGCTGTGCTGAGCGCAAAAAATTGCTCACTGGTAACAAAAGCGCGCTGAATGTCGCGCAGCGCGATCCCATGGTTTTTGATCTGGAAAAAACCGACCTCAGTGGCCGCCAGCCACAGGGCTTCAGTGATGGCTTGGCGTCTGTTATCAAAGTCACTGAGATCAATGACAGGAATGCTGACATGGTCTGATTCCAGCCCACGCTGGCCCAGGGTCGATTCCACCTTAAGCTCATCCAGCACATAAACTGATTGTTTCATCTTGTTCTCCAATAGTCGGCTTTCGCCCGTTATTGGAGCAATGCCTGACAGGTGCCTGTGCCCTGTCCGCCGCTTCTACTCCGTGAATAAAGTTCAGGATCACACCCCTTTTTCAGCGGGTAAGCTCCAGGCAAACCAGTATTTCTGCACCCAG
Organism: Photobacterium sp. SP02; assembly: GCF_038519165.1. NCBI lineage: Bacteria > Pseudomonadati > Pseudomonadota > Gammaproteobacteria > Vibrionales > Vibrionaceae > Photobacterium > Photobacterium sp. SP02. The sequence goes on along the minus strand of NZ_JASJOJ010000004.1, from coordinate 104,282 downwards.
TGTACGGCTTTGAACAGCACCATGCTGACCAGCGACAGGAACACCAGAGCCGCAAAGGCCTGCGGGATCTTAAAGTAAGAGGTGGAGAACTGAACAAAATACCCCAGCCCTTTTTCCGCGGCGACAAACTCGGCGATCACTGCCCCTATCACCGCCAGGGTAATGGCGACTTTGATGCCGCTGAACAAATGCGGAATGGCATAGGGCAGGCGGATCTGCCAGATGGTTTTCCGGGTCGGCACATTGAGCGATTTCGACAGTTCCACCAGCTCAGGCGGGGTGGCCAGCATCCCTGTGGTTGCCGACACCACCAACGGAAAGAAAGTGATCAGACAGGTAATCGCCAGCCGCGGCGCATCCCCGGTGCCTAAAATCACAATCAGTAACGGCGCAATGGCCACCACAGGCGTCGACTGGATCACCACCAAGAGCGGAAACAGGGCTTTGGTCAGAAAGGGCGACCGCACCATCACAATCGCCAGCGGGATGCTGATCAGCAGCGAGATGGCAAACCCCAGCAGCGCAACCCGGAGCGTGGCATACAGGTTATCCAGCCAGCGATCCAGCGGCACCTCAAGAAATGCGGTCACTATGGCCGAAGGGGCCGGCAATATGAATGAGGGGATCGCAAACACGCGGCACACCAACTCCCACACAGGCAAAATAGCCAGCATCGCCAGTACAGGCAGGCTGCCTTTCAGCCACTCAGATACGGCTCGTTTCATCATCTCTCCTCAGGCCACAGGCCGGATACGGGTGGCAGGTTCGGGCGCGACATCTTTGTCTGTCTCCGGCAACTCAGCCGGGCGGTAAAAGTGTTCGCGGATCTTGCCGGTATAGAGACCAAAAAGCGGGTGCTTGATGGAATCCAGAGTCCGGGGCCGGGGCAATTCGATGGGGATTTCTTCCAGCACTGTGCTCGGTCTCGGCCCCATCACCAGCACCTTGTCTGCCAGCAGCACCGCCTCGGAAATCGAGTGGGTGATGAACAGTACGGTTTTCGGCTTTTCCGCCCATAACCTCAGCAGCTCAAAGCCCATTTCTTCCCGGGTCAGGGCATCCAGTGCCGAGAAAGGTTCGTCCATGATCAGGATATCGGGATCGAGCAGCAATGCTCTGGCGATGCCTACCCGCTGCTGCATACCGCCCGACAACTGATCCGGCCGGCTGTCGGCAAAATCGGCCAGACCGACTTTCCTGAGCAGGCTGCGGGCAAACTTTCTGTCTTTATTCGAGACCCCGCCGTACTTGTGGTAAATCGGAAACAGGGTGTTATCCAGCACATTTTTCCACGGCAGCAAGGTGGGCTTCTGGAAGACGATGCCGATGTCTTCTCTGGGCTCACGCACTTCCCGGCCGAAAATCTCCACCTGGCCCTCGGTCGGGCTCAGCAAACCGGACAGCAAACGCAACAAGGTCGACTTGCCGCACCCCGACGGCCCGACTATCGCCACAAACTCGTGGCGGTTAATATTAAAGCTGACGTTATCCAGCACCTGGGTGGCTTGCCGTCCTGAGCGATAAACATGGCTGATCTGACGGAATGAAACAAAGGGGTTCATGCTTATTCCTCCGGCAAAAAATCACGGCTGATGGCGGACTCAGGATCAAAGCCGGCTTGCTCCAGCTGCTGCGCCTGAGCCGTCCACTGCCAGGTGGATGCCAGACGTGCAGGGGTGAAATGGCCAATACCATCGCGCTCGCTGACCTCGTTATAGACCAGGCCCTTGATGGATTTAATGGTATCTGCCGCCTGTTGTGGATCGACATCCGGCACGCTGGCATGCACATCCTCTGCACTCTGCTCAGGGTGTGACCAGGTATAGGCCACCGATTTGGCATAAGCGGCGACAAAGCGTTTGGCCACCTCAGGACGCGCTTTGAGAAAGCGATCACTGGCAATCACGGCGGTAGAATAAAACTCCAGGCCGGCGTCATGCCAGGGTAAAACCGTGAGCTGTTTACCCACTTGCGCCGCCTGGGCCTGATTTTTCACAGTATCAGTGATCCAGGAGATCATCACTTCGGCCTTACCGGTGATCAGCATAGGGTTGAGCGCGCCCGGATCCGCTTTCAGTACAGTCACACTGTCTTCGGCAATCCCGTTTTTACGCAGCAACAAGGGCAGAAACACATTGGCCGAGGTAAAAGGTGAAGTCGCAATCGTGGTATTGGCCACATCCCGGACCGACTTGACCTTGCTGTCGCTCAGGACATAAAAGGCATAAGGGGCTTTGCTGAATACCGAATAAATCGCTTTCACCGGCACGTCATCGTTGGCTTTGGCGACCAGCAGGGACACCAGATCAGACAGGCCGACATCGGCGGCACCTGTGGCCAGTTTAGTGATGGCGTCGGTCGAGCCTTTCCCCTGACGGATGGCGACATCCAGTCCGGCTTCGGCAAAAAAGCCCTGCTCGACACCGACATACACTGGCGCTTTATCGCCCCCGGGCAGCCAGTCGAGCTGAAACGTTACCTTATCCATTGCATAGCTGGCCTGGGCCGATAGCAGCATAACGACAGCCAGACTCAAACGGCTTACTGTGTGTGAAGTGGTTTTCATTGCTTTCTCCGTGTCATCCATTGCACCTGGGAAAAGTAGCGATGACACAGAGTGTGGAGCCGCCCTGTGCATCGCACTCATTGAGCAATGTCCCGGGATCTTTCCCTAACCGCTTCTACTCAACACTGAATCTTGCTGCTGCCAGCCGGTGCTGACAATCAACAAGCAGGGTTAACGCAAACACCATGCCAGCCTGTATACAAACCAAGGCAATAATGCAGACATCGTTGTATTTACAAAGAGTTAACGCTGATGACACCAGCCAGCCCCCTGCCAGCAGCGCACAGCTCCCCTCCTGGCCCTCGCACTGCACTGGTGCAGACCCCGCATTCAATGCGTTGTTGTTGTGCATAAAACGTCCAGCTCTGCCCTGCCGCCCGCCATCAGGGCGAGGCGGTCGCGCACCCGGCAGACTGGCGCAGGAATTGCTTTACGATACTGACAGCGCACAGGCTAACGGCAACTAAACTAACCACTGCCAATCAGCCACTAACCAAACAGCAACTAACCAAGCAACAACTAACCAAGCAACAACTCACGAAATAAAGAGTAGAAGCGGTCAGGGAGGTTACCCGGGACATTGCTCAAACGAGGAAAGTGAACCGATGAACTATCTGATAAAAGGGGCTTCCGCCATTTTCTGCCATGATGCGGCGGCCAGCGATATTCGTATCCAGCAGGGCTACATCATTGAAATCGGCCGCCAGCTAGCCCAGTTACCGGGAGAGACCTGCATCCAGGCCCGCGACTGTGTGATTTATCCCGGGCTGGTCAACACCCACCACCACATAGCGCAGTCGATCCTCAAAGGGATCCCGGCCGGGCTGAATCAGCCGCTTGGCGAATGGCTGGCCAGTGTGCCATACCGATTCTGGCCGCATATCACGCCGGATATCATGTACGCCGCCGCCTGTCTGGGCTTCAGTGAACTGCTGCGTTCCGGTACCACTACCTGCGCCGATCACCATTATCTCTACCATGCAACGACCAGCCCGGAGCTGGAAGCCGCGGTATGGCAAGCCGCAGACGATGTCGGCATCCGGCTGGTACTCTGCCGGGGAGGCGCAACCCGCCAGGGCAGCCATAAAGGCATGCGCAGCAGCCCGGTCGAACCGGAATCCATCGCCCAGTGCCTCGCCCGGTTAGATCTGTCCCGCTCGCGCTATCACCAGTCCGGCGGGGATGCGATGCGCAAGCTGGTCGTCGCGCCGACCAGCCTGGTGCACTCTTCCTCACCGGCCGATTTACGGCTGCTGGCGGAGTTTGCCCGCAGCCATGGCTTGAAAATGCACTCGCACTTGCTGGAAGTCAGCTTTGATGAGGTTCAGGCACAGCAGAAATACCAGATGAGTGCGGTGGACTATGCCGAAAGCTGCCACTGGCTGGGAGAGGATGTCTGGTTTGCCCACCTGGTACAGGCGAATGAGCGAGATATCGCGACACTGGCCGGCAGCAGGACAGGGATTGCCCACTGCCCGACCTCCAATTGCCGTCTCGGCAGTGGCATTGCCCCTGTTATAAGCATGGCGCAAGCCGGAATGCCAATCAGCATAGGGGTAGACGGTTCAGCATCTTCAGAGTCCGGTTCGATGATCCAGGAGCTCAACCTGACCTGGTTACTGCACAGAGCCCAGCAGGGTGCGGAAGCAACGAACCTGGAAACCGTGCTGAAATGGGGCACGGAAGACGGCGCCAGACTGCTCGGGCTGGATAAAGTCGGCAAACTGGCGGTCGGCTACGCGGCGGATCTGGTGATCTACGATCTGCGGGCGCCACGGTTTTCCGGCTGTCACAGCCCGTTGCTGGCACCGATACTGTGCGGCGAGCCTGTCGATATCAAATATACCTTTGTGCATGGGCGGCCCGTGGTGAAAAACGGTGCTCCTCAGCTAGACCCGTACCGGCTGGCCAGCCAGGCCAGAAAAGCCATCAAAGCGCTGCTCAGTCGTATTGCCTGATCCGCCGCATGAGGTTGTGGGCCGCAAAAACAAACGCCCCGGTAACAACCGGGGCGTTAAGGTCAGACAAAGTGTTATCTGCTGTTTAAGCGGTTTGCGCTTTCGGCTCGCGGATGTCTGCCCGGAAGAAACGGGTCACAACCAGTGCCAGCAAGGTAGGGGTTGTCCAGGCCATACCGTAATCAAACATTGGCAGGAAGCTCAGGAATGACATATCCAGGCCGATCACTTTAGCCGCATCAATCAGGCTGAAGATCAGAGAAACCAGCAGCACCACACGGTATGCCAGACGCGGATTTGGCAGCCAGCGGCGGACAAAGGTCAGGATCACCAGTGCCACTGCCACAGGGTACAGGGCAAACAGCACAGGCACCGACAGGCTGATCAGCTGGTTCAGGCCAACATTGGCCACCACACCGCAAATCACCGCCAGGATCACCGCCCACGCCTCATAGGACAGACGGGTCAGCGAACTGAAATAGTCCGAGCAGGCACTGATCAGGCCGATCGCCGTGGTCAGACAGGCCAGCATCACAATCGCCGACAGAATGTACTGACCGACAGGACCAAACAGCGCCAGAACATAACCTGCCAGAATCGCACCGCCATTGGCCGCACCTTCGGCAACCGCCGCACTGGTGGCGCCCAGATAGAACAGGGAAATATACACAAACGCCAGGCCTGCGGCGGCAATCACACCGGCCATCATCAGATATTTGCAGGTGGCTTTGTCATCTTTGATGCCTTTGTTGCGGATCACATCAACAATCAGCATGCCGAACATCAGCGCCGCAAAGGTATCCATGGTGTTGTAACCTTCCAGGAATCCTTTAGTGAACGCCATATTCACATAATCGCCCTGTGCAGCCTGAATCTCGCTTTGCGGGTTGAGGAATACCGCCACCGCCAGAACAGCCAGCACGGCAAATAGCGCCGGGGTGAGCAGCTTACCGATGGAATCGATCAGCCTGCCGCGTGACCATGCAAAGAACAGCGCCAGTCCAAAAAAGACAACAGAAAAAATGGTCAGACTGGTTTGTCCCCCATCAGCAATAAAAGGTTTGACTGCCATTTCGTAGGCCACAAGACCGGTACGAGGCGCAGCAAAAGCAGGGCCGATGATGATAAAGATAAGAACGGCCATCAGCGTTGCCAGCTGAGGCGGCAGATCGCGGGTCAGTCCTTTCCAGCCGCCGCCGGCAACAGCTACGGCTATGATACCGATCAGCGGCAAGCCGACTGCCGTCGACAGGAAGCCAAACATCGCTGGCAGCAGGTTATCACCTGCACTTAATCCGGCCTGTGGCGGGAAAATAATATTTCCGGCACCCAGGAAGAACGCAAAGGTCATGAAACCTATCGCAAAAATATCTGAAACCTTGAGTGTGTTATTCAAACTGCACCTTCCCACTCGTCTATTGTTATGTTGTGTTAGCATTAATGGCTTATTACTGAGATATATCACTACATCCAGTAAAAGAGGCAGCATAATGAAGCAAAAGAATGTCAGTGACAACCTTACAGCCAAAAACACCACTTTCTTCGGATTGATAGCTAAAAAACCAAAACAAAGCGCCATTTTTAAAGAAGATCTCAGAAGTAAACACCAAAACAAACACTGCTCACAAAACATCCAACACAGAATATAAAACCACCAGCGTGGCAAACTTTACAGTGTTTGGCCGCAATTCAACCATTGATAAGAATAACCGCTATAATGGCGGACTGATTTTACTCGGCCGCCTTTTCGGACATTCATTAGATGAATAAAGGTTTTACGTTTAAACAATTTCACGTTGACGATCACGGATGCGGCATGCCCGTCAGCACAGATGGGGTGTTGTTGGGAGCATGGGCCAGGGTGTCAAGCTGTCGTGACAGTCAGACTCAGGTCAATCGCCAGATGATACTCGACATTGGTTGCGGCAGCGGTTTGCTGTCCTTAATGGCAGCGCAGCGTACGCCATCCGGCACCGCCGATATTCTGGCGCTGGATATTGATCCGGCTGCCGTGGCGGCGGCCGGCAAAAATTTCTCGGCCTCGCCCTGGTCCGCGCGGTTACAGGCCGAGCGCCAGGATATCCGTGCATGGGTCAGCTCTCAGCCCACAGGCCGCTTTCAGGCCATATTATGCAATCCGCCCTACTTCAATCACGGTGAACAGGCGAGCTGCCAGCGCCGGGCAACCGCCCGACACACAGACACCCTCTCCCACCGAGAGCTGCTCGGCTGCCTGCAATACCTGTTGGCGCCGACAGGACAGGCCAGCCTGATTCTGCCGATCTACGAGGGGGAAGCACTGCTGACGATGCTGGCTGACTATAATTTGCATTGCCGCCGGTTGTGCCGGGTGAAAAGCACCGCCGCCAAACCGGTTCACCGCCTGCTGATAGCGCTTTCGCCCCAGGGCGGTGACTGTGACGAAACATCGCTGACCATCCATCAGCAAGGCCAGTACTCGGCTGAGTTTGCGGCCCTGACCCGTGACTTTTATCTCAAGCTCTGATCCGGTCAGCGAGCGGCAGGGATAATCCAAGTTTTTGTGCTTTAATCGGTGATACTTGCATCAAATCACACTATAATGCCGCCCCTTAACTGAATCACAGCAGCAAACTGCCCATCGAGATGCGATCCATACGGGCAGCCCGCTACTTAGGAGTAAGACTGGTGAGAGATTTTTCCGAATTAGAGTTAGATGGCGCTCTGCTACAAGCGATTGAAGATATGGGATATTCCCGTCCAACCGTTGTGCAGTCTCAGGCTATCCCTCATGCCCTGGATGGCCGTGACGTACTGGCATCCGCACCAACGGGTACCGGAAAAACAGCCGCATTTGTATTGCCTATGATTCAGCACCTGCTTGATTTTCCGCGCCGTAAACCCGGCCCGGCCCGCGTGCTGATTCTGACACCAACCCGTGAACTGGCCATTCAGGTCGCCGATCAGGCCAAAGCCCTGGCGGCCCATACTGATCTGAAAATCTTCACCATCACAGGCGGTATTTCTTACGACGAGCACGCTGAGTATCTGGGCAAAACCCAGGACATAGTGGTCGCGACACCGGGCCGTCTGATGGAATACATCGAAGGCGAGAAATTCGATTGCCGTGCCATCGAATGCCTGATCCTGGATGAAGCAGACCGCATGCTCGACATGGGCTTCGGGGCCGTTGTGAAACGCCTGCATGAAGAGTGCCGCTGGCGCCGTCAGAGCTTGTTGTTCTCTGCCACCCTGGAAGGCAAAGGGGTGCGTGAGTTCTCCCAGACGATCTTAAATGAACCGGTCGAAGTGAACGCGGAACCGCCGCGTCGCGAACGCAAAAAGATCCATCAGGTATACCACCGCTGTGACGACATGGCGCACAAAATGGCGTTGCTGGAAAATATCCTCAGCGATCAGGCCGAGCGCAGTATTATTTTTGTCAAAACCCGCGAGCGACTGGCCGAACTGCGCGATCAGCTGGCGTCACTGAAAATCGCCTGCGTGTGGATCCAGGGTGAAATGGCACAAGCCACCCGCAACAATGCCATTCGTCGTTTCCGTGAAGGTGAAACCAATATCCTGATCGCCACCGATGTCGCGGCGCGGGGGATTGACCTGCCGGATGTCAGCCATGTCATCAACTTTGACATGCCACGCACGGCCGATGTGTACCTGCACCGTATCGGCCGTACTGCCCGCGCCGGTAAAAAAGGCACCGCCATCTCGCTGGTGGAAGCCCATGATCAGGGCATGATAGAGCGTGTCAGCCGCTATATGAAAGAAGAGATCCCCGAGCGCTATATCGAAGGCCTGCGCCCGAAACACAAAAAGCCGACGACCGTGAAGAAAAAGAAAGTCAAAGACGGCAAGAAGAAAGACACGAAAAAGAAAGACGCCAAGAAGAAAAAATCCGTCACCAAAAAGGCGGCGGCCAAGTAATCTTAGCCGCAGCAGCAGACTGAAACAGAAAAGGGCCGGATACAGTATCCGGCCCTTTTTTCTGTCAACGAGATAAAGCTCAGGTTTTATTGCTCTTCGCGCTTAAATACCAGCTCGGCGGCCGTTGATTCTTCAGCTGCGAAGTAATAGCCAGCCACGTCAAATTGTTTCAGCTGCGACACTGACGTCAGGCGGTTATCAATGATGTAACGTGCCATCATGCCACGGGCTTTCTTGGCGTAGAAGCTGATCACCTTGTACTGACCGTTTTTGCCGTCTTTAAACACAGGGGTAATCACTTTGCCTTTGAGAGACTTCGGCTTCACGGCTTTAAAATATTCATTGGAGGCCAGGTTGATCAGGATGTCATCGCCCTGTGCGGCAAGCGCGGCATTGAGTTTGTCAGTAATAATACTGCCCCAGAACTGATACAGGTTGCTACCGCGATCGTTGGCCAGCTTAGTGCCCATTTCAAGACGGTACGGCTGCATCAGATCCAGCGGCCGCAACAAACCATACAAACCGGACAGCATACGCAGGTGCTGCTGGGCAAAGGTGAAGTCATCCTCACTCAGGCTCTCGGCTTCCAGGCCGGTATACACATCCCCTTTGAAGGCCAGAATCGCCTGACGCGCGTTTTCCGGCGTAAAATCCGGCTGCCAGTCGGCAAAACGGGCCGCATTAAGTCCGGCGATTTTATCGCTCACCTTCATCAGGCTCGCAATGTCCATCGGCGTCAGCTGACGGCACACCTCAATCAGCGCCATTGAGTGATCGGTCAGCTCAGGCAAAGTATAAGTCTTTGTTGCCAGAGGAGATTCATAATCCAGGGTTTTAGCAGGGGAAACCACTATCAGCATGTTTTGATGTCCTGTAAGCGTGTCTGTCGGCAAGATTACCATTTCGGCATCAAAAAACCACGCACAACGCGCGTGGTTGTCGCTTTCTTTGCCATAGGAGCAGCCTATCGATCTGAACGGCTGGTCCAGATATCTTCATCCAGCTGAGCATGCAATTCCGGGTACTGGGCGCTGTCAAACGTTGGCACCTTACCCTGGGCCAGTTGCGCGTTATAGTCTTTCGCCAGTTTCACCACAGTGCCCGACAGCAGCAAAATGGCGATCAGGTTGATAATGGCCATCATTCCCATAGAGACATCCGCCATCGCCCATACCGTAGGTAATTCGGCCAGTGCCCCGAACATCACCATGCCCAAGACCACGGCGCGAAAAATCAGCAGTCCGGCTTTGTGGTTATGCTCAAGAAAAATCAGGTTCGTTTCGGCATAAGAGTAATTGGCCACCAGCGAGGTAAAGGCAAACAGGAAGATCGCGATGGCAATAAAGATCCCTCCCCAGTCTCCCACCTGAGAAGCCAGCGCCCGCTGCGTCAGCTCTATGCCTGTGACTTCGCCATGCGGCACATACTCACCAGACACCAGAATGATCGCCACTGTGGCCGAGCAGATAACGATAGTATCGGTAAAGACCCCCAGCATCTGCACATAGCCCTGTGAGGCCGGATGCGGCGGGTACGGCGTGGCCGAGGCGGCCGCATTCGGCGCCGATCCCATGCCCGCTTCATTGGAAAACAGCCCGCGTTTGAGGCCATTGATCATGCCTTGGGCTATGGTATAGCCCAGAGCGCCTGAGGCCGCCTCTTCCAGACCAAAGGCACTGCGGAAAATCAGGGCGATCACCGAAGGGACCTGTTCGATATTCATCGCCACCACCACCAGCGCCAGCAGCAGATAACAAATCGCCATCACGGGCACCAGAATTTCTGCGGTGCGGGCAATGGTTCGCAGGCCACCGAAGATGATAAAGCCGGTCAGCGCCACCAGCACCATGCCGACCACCACAGGTTGCCAGCCAAAGGCCACATTCATGGCTTTGGCAATGGAGTTCGCCTGAACCGCATTGAATACCAGACCGAAGGCAATGATCAGAAAGATGGAGAACACCACCCCCATCCAGCGCATGCCCAGCCCTTTTTCCATGTAGTACGCCGGACCGCCCCGGTAATTGCCGTCATCATCCCGGGTCTTATACAGCTGGGCCAGCGCACTTTCCGCAAAGGCCGTCGCCATGCCTAACATGGCAATCAGCCACATCCAGAAAATGGCGCCCGGCCCGCCTAAGGTGAGTGCCACAGCGACGCCGGCCATGTTGCCGGTCCCGACCCGGGCAGCCAGACTGGTGCACAATGCCTGGAAAGAAGAGATGCCGGCAGCATCCGACTTGCGGCTGTTTTTCATCACTTTAAACATATGGACAAAATGCCGGAACTGAATAAAACCCAGCAAGTAGGTAAAATAGATCCCTACCCCGACCAGCAGGTAAATCAATACAGATCCCCACAGCAGATCATTGAGGAAATTTATCTGACTTGTCACACCACCCCCTTAGCTTGCTCAAAGGTATATTTGCCCGGCACGCCTTTGCTGTGCCGCTTCATTCAACTGTAATTCATCTGTCAGCACAGGCTAATTCAAGCCAGGAAGACATTTACATTGCCCGATACTGACCGGTTTGCTGATCTCAGACCGTTTGGGTTCCCGGCTGCCGAAAACCTGAGCGATGATGCGGAGTTAGTCGCAAAAAATCAACGCACACTGAGCAGAATTGAGCACTGCATTACTTTCTAACCCACTGGACAAACCATTGCGTTCAATGATTCAGTTTGAACTAATTTCACAAATAAATAACAAATGCGAAATAGTTCAATTTTATTCTATGCCGTATTGTGATATTTAACTGATGATCGAGGGGGCAAGATGCCCCCGCTCTGAGCAATACTCAGGATGGTAGAGAGGTGCAATATGGATAGCTTTGGATTCGACAACATGCTTGAAAGCGATTTTCCTCGTCGCAATGCACGCAGCAAACCTGTTAAGCGCAAATGGCGGGAAATTGAAGCACTCAAAGATAAGCAAAAACTGAAAAAGGAACTTCAGGACATTGATATCTTACATGAGTTTACCGATGAGGTAGATTTGTAATCTGGGTTTTGCACTACCATTACTAGGTTAAGGCTAGTATCAAACGACCAACACCGGCTCTGCAGCCGGTGCTGTTTTTTAGTGAGCCGGCAGATGTTAATGCTCGGGCTCAAGCCGGTTTGCCAACTCCCGGTACTGAGCAGAAACCTCTTTGCCGAATAAAGGATCACACAGGCAATCCTGATATTCTTCGTCAACGGCTGCCCAGTCCTGGTCGGTAAAGTGCCGGCGAATCACAGGGAACACCTTCTTCTCTTCGGTTTCCAGGTGCTTGCGCTGGCGCTCCACAAAGGCATTCAGTTTTTCAGCAAAGACATCCAGCGGAATCACGGCATCCATCAGAATCATATCGACGGTTTCGGCAAACTCTGCGGTCAGTTTGGCCAGCTCTATATGTTCCGCCTCCAGATCCAAAATGTCCTGCTCCTCACCATAGTGTCTGAGGTAGTAATGGTAGATGACATCTTCTTTAGGGTGGTGGCAGTGCTCGGCCTGGTTCTGCAGATAGGTCACTATGTCGCGAATGAGCTGATAATTCACTTCGTGACCTGCTTGGATAGCTTTTAATTTTGTACCTAACAATTTAAGCAACCGGTTGATATAACCATGTTCGGTGTGAATACTGTCCAATAGCATTTCGACCTCCCGGACATTAACATCCCAGCTATAAGTGTAAACCGGGATAGCGAATTCTGTTTGATCCAGGTTAAGTTGCCTTACATTTGTTCAGGAAGTTGCCAGTTAATCTCACTTTTACGGCTTTGTCGCAACCACTTGTTTGCCTGAGAAAAATGACGGCAGCCAAAAAAGCCCCGATAAGCAGACAAAGGTGACGGATGTGCCGCTTCCAGCACCCAGTGTCTGTCCCTGTCGATCTGTTTCCCTTTCTTTTGGGCATGCGCTCCCCACAGCAGAAACACCAGGCCATCTCTGTGCTGATTCAGACTGGCAATGACCCTGTCGGTAAACATTTCCCAGCCATATTTACTGTGCGAATGCGCTTTGCCCTGCTCAACCGTCAGCACAGTATTGAGCAGGAGTACGCCCTGCTCTGCCCAGGGCTGTAAGCAGCCATGCTGAGGTACTGTAAATCCTTCAATGTCAGTGGCCAGCTCTTTATACATATTGGCGAGAGACGGGGGGACTTTAACCCCGGGTTGCACCGAGAAACTGAGCCCGTGGGCCTGATCAGGACCGTGATAAGGATCCTGGCCCAGGATCACCACCTTGACCTGGTCAAAGGGAGTGGCATCAAAAGCGCGAAAGACATCGGCTTCAGCAGGATAGATCACTTTGCCAGCCTGCCTTTCTGCGGCAACCTGTGCCTCAGCCTGCTGAAAGTAAGCTTGCTGCCGTTCCTGTTCCAGCAACTGTTTCCAGTCGAAAAGAGATGAAGATGGGGAATCTGAAACAGACATGTCGGCTCCTGCTGGGAAAATGAAGGTAAGCCGACATTCTGCCTGTCTGATCAGGGTATCGCAATGACAACAGCTATCACTTGGGCCGGGACACAGGACCAACAGGAGTACGCCAGTGGCCGCGTCCCTGAATGGGACGGTTGGCCTGAGGAAGGCGTGAGCCGCTGACTGAGTTCATTCCGGGGGCTGGCATCGCACTCGCTTTCATAGGGTATTTCCTCATAATCGAAGGTTCAGTCTATTTAATGAAAGATCAATGCCAACTTTGTCAGTTTGTTCACTGGGCTTTTCTAACAGTGATTTAGCGGCATCTGTAGTCCTCAGGCGACCAAAGCAGCAATCTGCTTTATCGCTGATGCGCCAGTTGAGCGCATTTTTGCGCACAATTTGTGCAACGTCACGCAATCGGCAGTAAGGGCGCTTAGTTGATGCAGATCAAGGGGCCGGGTGCCCAACGCGGTAGGATGCCATTATCCCTGACCACTTCGTCAGGCACACCATTTTGCTGTTTCAGAGACAACCAAGGAGCTGCCATGATCACCGGCATTCAAATTACCCAAGCGGCCAATCCTCAACTGCTCAATTCCATCTGGCTGCTGGACGCTGCCAGTGGCACAGCCCGTTGCCTGTGCGCCATTGACGGCTTTGCGCAAGATCAGGACATCGCCCTGTCTGAACTGGGCCCGTTGGAGTACCGCGAATTACCTGTAGAGCAGGCGCCGCGTATTGAAGGCGGGCAGCACCTCAACGTGAATGTGCTCAAACGCGAAACCCTGGAAGACGCGGTGGCGCACCCGGAAAAATATCCGCAGCTGACCATTCGGGTGTCTGGCTACGCGGTACGTTTCAACTCGCTGACGCCAGAGCAGCAGCGGGATGTGATCGCCCGGACCTTTACCAGCACTTTGTAAAGGCTTGCCATACAAAAACGCCGCAACCTATTGGGCTGCGGCGTATTTTGTCTGATTGCCACTGAAATCAGGCTTTTTTCACAAACTCAGATTTCAGCATCATGGCGCCGATACCATCAATCTTACAGTCGATATTATGGTCGCCATCCACCAGGCGGTTGATTTTCACTTTCGTCCCTACTTTGGCGACAGACGACGAACCTTTTACCTTGAGATCTTTAATCAGGGTAACGAAATCGCCTTCCTGCAACACAGTGCCATTCGCGTCTTTCACAATCAGGGCATCCACATCTTCTGTCACTTCACCCGGTATCCACTCGTGACCGCACTCAGGGCAGATCAACAGGTTGCTGTCTTCATAGACATAAGCCGAATTGCATTCCGGGCAAGGAGGTAAGGTATCGCTCATACGCTGCTATCTCTCATTTAAAAAAGTCATCACTTAAAGATATTCGCCCGCCACTGACTTGCCAGTGCCGGACGAGATGCCTGATATTATAATGTAATTATCATTAAATTATCACCTCGCCGGTTCTGTCATCACAAAACCCCGCCATCAAAGACAGAGGGGCTTTCAAAACAGCAGCTTAATAGCGACTCGGCATTGCGGCCTGAAGCAATTACTTCACCTGAGGATTCTTCGTGGCGTCATCATCCAGATAACTGATGTCGTGCTTTTCCAGATATTCACGGATCAACTGACGGACCACCTGGGACGGTGTCAGATCCTGGGAAGCACACAGCTTTTCAAAGGCCTGCTTTTTGCGGGGATCCATCAATACGGTAAAACGGGCAGTCTTGCTTTCCACACTCAGCTACTCTCGGTCGGACATGATAATCAAATTATAATCTTAACCTGATGATGAAGATACGATACAGACAAAAAGAGCCACCATAACGGTGGCTCAATCAGAGTATGACTCGCAGAGAGGTATCAGTCCTGAACGGCTTGCAGCACGGCTTTTAACTGAGCAAAATCATTATCACGCTCAACCGACAGCAACTCCATCGCACCATGTTTGGCAAGCGGGGCAGGTAAATCTATCTCTTTTTGCAGGATATCTTCCACCACTTCCTTGAACTTGGCAGGATGCGCAGTACACAGGAACAGGCCGGTCTCGCCCGCTTGCAGCTGCTCATTGAGTATGCGGTAGGCAATGGCACCATGTGGTTCACACAAATAACCGTCGGCATCCATCTGACGCAGTGTCTCTGCGGTCTGCTCATCACTTACCGCGCCATAGCCCAGCTCGTTCAGACCCCAGCCTTGTTGCTGGCACAGCTCTTCAATACGCGGCCAGTTGTTTGGCTGGCTGACGTCCATGGCATTGGAAATGGTCGGCACTGTGGCTTTAGGATCCCACTTGCCGTTCTGCAGATAGCGGGGCACGGTATCGTTGACATTGGTGGCGGCAATGAAACGTTTCACCGGCAAACCCAGCGCTTTGGCCAGCAGGCCGGCAGTCAGGTTGCCGAAGTTGCCGCTAGGAACCGACACCACCAGATTGCCGCGAGCGGCTTTCGGCAATTGCGCCACCGCTTCGAAGTAGTAGCAGATCTGCGCCATCAGGCGGCTAATGTTGATGGAATTGGCTGAGTTCAGGCCCACTTCCTGACGCAGTTCAGCATCATCAAAAGCGTGCTTGACCAGCGACTGGCAATCATCAAAGGTGCCGTTCACAGCCACAGTGTGAATGTTGCCGCCCAGCGTACAGAACAGCTTTTCCTGCAGCGGGCTGATCTTGCCCTTCGGATACAGGATCACCACCTTGATGTTGTCCATACCGTAGAAAGCATGGGCCACAGCGGCACCGGTATCGCCTGAGGTGGCGGTAAGGATAGTGATATTGCCATTGGCATCCGACACAGCCGCCAGCGATTGTGCCATGAAGCGGCCACCGAAGTCTTTGAATGCCAGCGTCGGGCCGTGGAACAACTCCAGTGCATAGACAGCGTCTTTCACCGCTACCACAGGGGCCGGGAACTGGAAGGCATTGCTGACCATTTGCCGGACGGTGTCCGCGCCCAGTTCATCGCCGATAAAAGCAGACAGGATACGGCTGCTGCGGGTAACGAAATCCTGCTCCAGCAACGCATCGATATCGCCTAAATCCGGCAACTGGGCAGGAAAGAACAGGCCCTGATTACGGCCCAGCCCCTGGCGGACTGCCTGGGCAAAAGACACTTCTTCCTGATGATCTTTCAAGTTATACAACTTCATGATTAATACTCACTTCCTATTTCTGTTGAACCCTGGCTGTCGAGACGACAGACATGGACGAATCCTTCATCATTCTGGACATAATGCTGCTGCAACCAGCGGGCAATGCGCTCTGCAACTTCCAGATCATCACAGATGCTGAACATGGTCGGGCCTGAACCTGAAATACCACTGGCTAACGCGCCGGCTTCCAGCGCGTACTGGCGCGCTTCCTTAAAGCCCGGCAGCAAGCCTTCGCGATAGGGTTCTGCCACCACGTCTTTGATCATTTTGGCGGCCAGTTGCGGCTGCTGGCTGTGGCAGGCATGGATAAAGCCCCCCAGATAACGGCCATGGGCAATGATATCCTGCCGGCGGTACTGAGCCGGTAAAATGGCCCGAGCTTCTGCGGTCGAGACCTTGATGCCGGGATACGCCATGACCCAGTACCAATTATCAAAGCTCGGCACTGACTGGCTGATGATCCCCAATTCCTCGACCATAAATTGCAGCCCGCCAAGATAGCAGGGCGCCACGTTATCGTAATGCACACTGCCTGAAATCTGGCCTTCCATTTCTCCCATCAGCGCCAGCAGTTCTGTCTCTGTCAGCGGGTTATCATGAAAGCGGTTCAGGGCATCCAGAGCGGCCACAATTGAGCAGGCGCTGGAACCCAGACCGGAGCCGATAGGCATATTCTTCGCCAGTGTCATCGACACAGGTTTCAGGCTGACGCTTTTCTTATCCAGCTCGCGGGCAAACACCTGCCAGCAGTGATAAACGATGTTCTCTTGCGGCTCAGCCGGCAGCTTAGCGACAAAGTCACCTTCACATTGCAGTGAAAAGGGCTCTGTGCCGGCAGCCACTGTCACTTTATCCCCCAGCAGGGTGCCATCAACGGGCGACACTGCCGCCCCGAGTACATCAAAACCGACACTGACATTACCAATTGATGCCGGTGCGTAAACAGTCACACTCATTGTTACACTCCCAGTTTCCAGCCGACGGTACGCATCAGATCAGCGAAGACCCCTGCCGCTGTGACCTCGGTACCGGCACCGTATCCGCGCAGGACCAGAGGAATGGGTTGATAGTAACGGCTGTAGAAGGCCAGGGCATTCTCGCCGTCCTTGATTTTAAACATAGGATCATCCTGATCAACGGCCGCCACTTTCACTTTGCATTTACCGTTGTCGATTTCCCCTATGTAGCGCAGTACTTTGCCTTCTGCGGCCGCTTTGGCTGACCATTCACTGAAGTAAGCATCGGCCTGCGGCAGACGCTGCATGAAGGCCTCGACATCGCCACTTTGATCAAAGCCCGGCGGCAAGGCCGGCTCGACCACCACATCGCTCAGCTCAAGGGCATAACCGGCTTCACGGGCCAGAATCAAGAGTTTGCGCGCCACATCCATGCCGGACAGATCATCACGGGGATCCGGCTCAGTGAAACCGTTATTGCGGGCCACAGTCGTTGCTTCACTCAGGCTCATGCCTTCGTCCAGCTTACCGAAGATAAAAGACAGCGAACCAGACAAAATACCGGCGAAACGCTCCAGCTCATCACCGGCAGCCATCAGGTTCTGCAGGTTTTCAATCACTGGCAGACCGGCACCGACAGTGGTGTCATACATGAAACGACGGCGGGTCACGCGCGCGGCCTGACGCAGCTGGTGATAATAAGCCATGCTGGCCGTATTGGCTTTCTTGTTGGGCGTGATAACGTGGAAACCGGCGGCCAGGAAGTCCACATACTGCTCGGCAATGGCTTCGTCTGAGGTGCAATCAATAATCACAGGGTTGATGATGTGATTGCGCTGCACCAGCTGAATCAGGCTCGCCAGATTGAAGCCGCCGCTTGCCTGGCCGATCGCATCGCGCCAGTTTTCCAGCGGCAGGCCATTATTGTCCAATAGCATGCCTTTACTGTTCGACAAGCCACAGACACGAATGACAATCCCGTTTTCAGCCAGTTTCTCTTGCTGGCGCTGGATCTGATCCACCAGCTCGCCACCGACACCACCGACACCCACCACAAACACATCCAGGAAGTGCTTACTGTTGAACAGGTTCTCATGACAGGCTTTCACCGCTTCCGAGATTTTGTTGGCCGGGATCACAGCGGAAATAGCCCTTTCAGAAGAGCCCTGCGCAATCGCAATAATATTGACGTTCACTTCGGCCAGCGAGGTAAAGAAGCGGGACGCTACGCCACGGGAAGTCCGCATACCGTCCCCGACCAGGGTCACGATTGCTGAGTCGTCAATGAACTCTACCGGCTCTAACAGGCCTTCTTTCAGCTCCAGCTCAAAATTATTACGCAGCGCCTGCTCTGCCGCTTGCTGATCGTCACTTTCGATACAAAAACTGATGCTGTATTCAGACGAGGACTGAGTGATCAGAACAATTGACACACCTGCTGCTGACATTGCCCCGAACACGCG
Organism: Photobacterium sp. SP02; assembly: GCF_038519165.1. Lineage (NCBI taxonomy): Bacteria > Pseudomonadati > Pseudomonadota > Gammaproteobacteria > Vibrionales > Vibrionaceae > Photobacterium > Photobacterium sp. SP02. The sequence continues at coordinate 85,864 of NZ_JASJOJ010000004.1, read as the reverse complement.
GGCCGCCATGCCGACCATGCCTTTCATACCAGGACCGGACACATTCACCATGGTCAGGTTTTTGAGCGTGGTAATGCCTTTGATCGCCAGCTTGTCTTCACCTGTATCCTGGCCGATCAGTGTGCCGGCACCTTGCGGGTTAAAACTGTTTTTGATCAGGCAGGGAATGTGGAATTGCGCGATGGGGGCAATGGTTTTGGGATGCAGTACCGAAGCACCGAAGTAGGACAACTCCATCGCTTCCTGGTAGCTGAGCGATTTCAGCAAACGGGCATCCGGTACCAGACGCGGATCGCAGTTATAGACGCCATCGACATCGGTCCAGATTTCACAGCACTCGGCTCGCAGACAGGCTGCCAGCACGGCGGCTGAGTAATCCGAACCGTTGCGGCCTAAAATAACCAGCTCACCTTTCTCATTACCGGCCGTAAAACCCGGCATGATATGGATGTGGCCCTCAGCCAGCGGATGGCGGCGGAAGTTGTCGGTTGAGATCTCAATATCAACATGCCCTTCCAGGTAATCGCCATGCGCTACTAAAGAAGCAACAGGATCAATCAGATCGGCTTTATGTCCCTTGGCTTCCAGCACCGCTTTCATGGCCACGATCGACAGGCGCTCACCTTTACTGATGACGCGGGCGTAAACATTGTCCGGGCACTGTCCCAGCAACTTCATCCCGTGGACCAGTTGCTTCAGCTGCCCCAGCGAGCTGGCGAGCTTGGCATCTACGGCTGAACGCTCAAACGCAGGTAAATGCTGCTCAATGCCATCAAACAGGCTGTTAAAGGTGTTTTCCAGATCGGTGAGCTGCAGTTCAGCATCGCCCGTCGCGACTGTGGTATCTATGACTGACACCAGTTTGTTGGTCACTTTGCCCGGTGCTGACAGCACCACTGAGACTTCACCCTGGTGGGCATTACTGGCGATGATATCCGCCGCCCTGAGAAACCGGTCGGCATCCGCTAAAGATGAACCGCCAAACTTAAGCACTCGCATTCCCTACTCCACTTCCGTTAATTTTGACTTGTCGGCAACGGCTTCCTGGCTGTTATTGTGTGTGGCCAGTGAATATTGCCATTGAATCTGAAAAATCATGGTGAAAAAAAAGCCCGCACTGTGAGGTGCGGGCTTTTTTTTGAAATCTTGCGCGTATCAGCCCGCCCCAACACTGTTTGTGCCGGTAATAATAATGGTGGTGGTGCCGATAAGGTTAAGTGCCATGTTTTTATATTATTGCTAATGTTGTGTGCGTGTTGTTACGTTTACCTGATCCCCAGGTATGAGTCAACACTGACTAGTGATTTATTTCTTACTTTCCCGGAATACAGTTTTTGTCTCTGCCAATTCATTATTCCCGCCAAGAATAGATTAGTCGCATAAAATTAGAGGAAATCGCATTTCTGCAATTGCAGTTAACTCATTGACATAGCATAGTAACTCGTAAGGATTATTTGCCTTCTCAAGCAAGACCTGAAGCAACTAACCCGTTCAAGCCCAACCATGTTCTGGTTCAGGACAGTTAACGCACCCTCAGAACCAGAGAGATCACTCACAGGCCATGCAGGAAGACCGCCTGGAGGATGACAATGATTACAATAATATTTCGGAGGGATCCGGCATGACAGCAGCGATGGAACAGCTTGTTGCACATACCATACTCCAAGGCTTTGATGCCATGTACGGCCGGTTTCTCGATGTCACAGCCGGTGCGCAGGACAGATTTGAAAATCAGGACTGGATGTCAGTCCATCAGGCCCTGAAACAGAGGATCAGCTTTTACGACCATCATGTGGAACTGGTCAGCCGCCAGATCCAGATTATGCTCGGCAGGCAATATGCGAACCGCGAGTTTCTGACCGCCGTCAAATCCTCCTATGAAGATCTGCTGCTGGATTACCCTCGCTATGATATTGCAGAAAGCTTCTTTAATTCGGTCTATTGCCGAATTTTCGAGCATCGCGATATCAACCGCGACAAACTGTTTGTCCACAGCTCTCAGGCCGGGCGCATCGCGCCTTATCCAACGGCTTTAACCCGTTTGTACCAGTCTGAGAACGGGCCGCACTATCTGTTTGAACGCATGATGGATGAAACCCCTTTCACGCTGAGCTGGGAAGACAAAAACCGGGACATTGCCCTGATAGTGGCCAGGCTCAACAATGAGTTTGGCAGCGCAGCGATGCAAAAAGCGCGGCTTGAGCTGATCAAAGAACCCTTCTACCGCAATAAAGCCGCTTATCTGATTGGCCGGCTGTTGCTGGAAAACAACACCCAGATCCCCCTGGTGTTACCTGTGCTGACCACAGAAAACCGCCAGCTGTATGTGGATGCCTGTCTGTGTCATGTTGATGATGTCAGTATCGTCTTTGGCTTCGCGCGCTCCTATTTCATGGTATACGCTCCGGCACCTGCCGCACTGGTCCGTTTCCTCAGTGAGCTGTTACCTAACAAAACCCATGCCGAACTCTACACCGCCATAGGTTGCCAGAAGCACGGCAAAACAGAGCTGTACCGGGAATTTCTCCATCACCTGGAACACTCCGACGACAAGTTCGATCTGGCGCCGGGTATCAAAGGCATGGTGATGAGCGTCTTTACCCTTCCTTCCTACGGGTTCGTCTTTAAAGTGATCAAAGACAAGTTCGCCCCTCAGAAAGAGATGAACCGGGCCACGGTCAAAGAGAAATACCAGCTGGTGAAGGAACATGACAGGGTCGGCCGGATGGCTGATACCCAGGAGTACCGCAACTTCAGTTTTGACCGCAGCCGGTTCAGCGATAGTTTATTAGAGGAGCTCAGGCGTGAAGCGCCGTCGAGCCTTATCGTGACGGACAAGGAAATCATGATAAAGCACCTCTACATTGAACGCAGGATGATCCCTTTCAACCTGTATATCGAACAAGCCAGTGATGACGATCTGCGCCACGCCGTGGATGAATACGGCAAAGCCATCAAACAACTGGCAGCCGCCAACATCTTCCCGGGTGACATGCTGTTCAAAAATTTCGGTGTGACCCGCCATAAACGCGTGGTCTTCTATGACTATGATGAAATCAGCTACATGACCGAAATTAACTTCCGCCGTATTCCGCCGCCCCGGTTCCCGGAAGATGAACTGTCAGCCGAACCCTGGTACAGCGTGGGTACCAATGATGTTTTTCCTGAAGAATTTCGTACTTTCCTGCTGATCAACCCCAAAGTGCGGAAACTGTTCGATGAGCTGCACAGCGATCTGTTTGATCCCGGTTACTGGCAGCACTTACAGTCAAACATTGAGCAAGGACGGTTTGAAGATGTCTTTCCGTACAAAGAAAAACACCGGCTGATAAGAGCACAAAAGCACTCGTAATTTGATCTTTGCCGCAATCTGAGATGTAAATCAGTGATGTGCGACGAAACACGCACTTTGTGAAATATTTCTGGCCTAGGATTAATTGGCATACAAAAGGAAACTGCACTCACAGGGATGGCTGAGGATGAAACACTGCTGCTTATTGCTCTTATTCTGTCTGGCCTGGCCAGCGCTGGCCACGGAGCCGGCAACTGAGCCTGTTTCAGCGTCAGCAATGGCAGGATGGTTTCTTAATTCTCAGTCACGCAGCGCTGAGCAATTTGACCTCTGGCAGATAGACAGCGGTTATGCCTATGCCCTGACCCAGTCCACCCAGGTGTATGTCAGTACCCGCCTTAAAAGCGGTAACCAACAGCAGGCGGCAACACGCGGCTTGTTATCGGGCGTAAAGTACAACTTCAGTCCCAAAATCAGCCTGCGCAGTGCGGTGACGTCTGAGCGGGTGGAAGAAAACACCCGGCTGGGTGTCGAACTCAGCAGTCAATACGAGCTGAATGAGAAGGTAAACCTGCATGCCACCATGGATTATGAAGCGTTAGAGCAGGTGTATCAGCTCGGTATTGGCTTTCGGTTTTAGGCCAGCAGAACGCCGTCCTCAGAGCACGGACAAATCCAGCGGCTCTTTACTGAGCAAGATACCATTGGGATCCGCGTACAGAATATCCCCGGGATAAACCAGCGTATGGGCGACGGTCAGGGTGACATTCCTGTCTCCGGTCTGGCGTTTCTCGGTTTTAAACGGACATACCGCAATGGCTTTGACCCCCAGCGCCATCTCGCTCAGCGCGACGACATCACGCACTGCGCCGTTAACCACTATACCTTCCCACTTATTCTTAATCGCCAGCAGAGCCAGCTGATCACCCAACAAGGCTTTGTTTAACGAACCGTGACCATCAATCACCAGCACCTTGCCGGTGCCGTCTTCGTTGAGAATATCCCTCACCAGGCTGTTATCTTCAAAGCATCGCAGTGTCACCACTTCGCCATAAAACACAGATTTCCCACCAAAATCGCGATGTGCCAGCGGCAACCAACGTACTTCATCCTCGTAGTGATCACACAAATCCGGCAGTAGATCTTTCATCGTAGAACTCCTTACTCTAATCCTTGAATATGAAGATAAGCGGGCCATTTCCCGAGTGCAGTCTGAGAAAAACCCTGATTTTTGAGCATAACGGGCACCAGGTACAGCTGCTGCTGTGATACCCAGTAAATTGCATTTTGCCGCCACTTCGCCGCCAGCTCACAAGCCTGACTTAACCCGGCACACACCGCCAGACTCGGCTCATGCCAGCGCCCGTCCGGCGCACTGCAATCAAGCCTCAGGTAAGCATATCCCAAAGCGGACAATTCAGCTTCCAGACGCTGCTGCCGCTGACGATTTTCCTTACAACTGAGCACAATACTTTCAGGGTTAAAAGCGGTTAAAATAGCGAAGTTTGAGTAGTCAGGTGTCTCAGACGCACGGAAAATGATCTGCTGATAACCGAGCCATGTTGCCTGCCGGGCATGCCGTTCTGCATGCCTGCCCTGCAACCGGTCATTATCAGAGTGACGGTCATCTTGCGACATGTGTCTGATCTCCCTGCCTGGTCAGCCCATAAGACAGTTATCTTTAACAGCCTTATTTCATTGATGAAACAACAAATTGTTTGAGCTATAACAATAAGATAGTGTTTCCGATACGCTAGTATGGCACGGTAAAATCGAAAAAACTGAGCGCAATACAATAAAATCATATTGTTAGTACGCTGTTAAATGCATACAATCGTCTGCATCCAAGGGAAATTGTAGCCAGTCCCGCAAGTTCGGGTTTTTCAGCAAGTTGTCCGTTGGGCCGCTGAAAAATGAGGATGGCGTACCAGCAGGTAGTTGAAAAGACGGGTGCAAACTGCAACTGTTCTGTTACTTTGCCTGTAAGCGAATTATTTTTATAGAATTGAAATATTCTCTGTTAGACCAGATTCCGTTTTGAGTAATTAGGTACTGCCAATGCAAACCCCTCACATTCTAATTGTAGAAGACGAGCACGTAACCCGTAACACCCTGAAAAGCATCTTTGAAGCAGAAGGGTACACGGTTTTAGAAGCCAGCGACGGTGCAGAAATGCACAAAATGCTGTCTGAACATCATGTTCACCTTGTGATCATGGATATCAATCTGCCAGGTAAAAATGGTCTGCTGCTGGCCCGTGAACTGCGTGAGCAAGGCGATATGGCGTTGATGTTCCTGACCGGACGTGACAACGAAGTGGATAAGATCCTTGGTCTGGAAATTGGTGCGGATGATTACATCACTAAACCTTTCAATCCAAGAGAGCTGACCATTCGTGCCCGCAACCTGTTAACTCGTGCAATGAGCCAGGGGCTGGCCTCAGAAGATCGCCGCCTGGTTGAACGCTATGAGTTCAACGGCTGGTCTCTGGAGCTGAACAGCCGTTCTCTGGTGAGCCCGAGCGGCGATCAGTTCAAGCTGCCGCGCTCTGAATTCCGTGCCCTGCTGCATTTCTGCGAAAACCCGGGCAAAATCCAGACCCGTGCTGAACTGCTGAAAAAGATGACCGGCCGTGATCTGAAGCCGCATGACCGCACAGTTGACGTCACTATCCGCCGTATTCGTAAGCATTTTGAATCAGTGTCCGACACCCCGGAAATCATCGCCACTATCCATGGTGAAGGCTACCGTTTCTGCGGTGATATCGAAGAAAACTAAGACCAGGCACTAGCTTGTCCGGAACACAAAAAAGCGTCGCGATTGCGACGCTTTTTTAATGGTTTGCTCTCAGCCTGTTCAGCTCTCTTTACTGGCTAGCCAGGTTTTCAGCACCTTCAGATCGGCCTGGTAACTCGTTTTTATTTCATCAACCCAGTCTTCGATGTTTTCCCACCAGGCCGGCAATTCAGGCGACTGCGCTTTCTGGGCCACCTGCTGAATACGCTTCAGGCCGATAGACCCCGCGGCTCCCTTGATCTTGTGCGCTTCAAACTTAATACCGTCCTTGTCTTTCGCCGTCATATTCGAATCCAGAATCGCCAGATACTCAGGCATCATTTTTTCGAACATATCCAGTGAATCATACACAGGCTGAGCACCAACAATATCGACATAGGAGTCCAGCATCTCCAAATCCAGCAGTTTGCTCAACGTATCCTCGCTCAGACTGCTCTCGTCCGCTATCACAGGCTCCTGGCCTTCCGTCTGGCTGGCACCCTGCTGTATCAAAGCCTGAATCACAGTGTTAATCGCCTTGACGCTGAGCGGCTTACTGATGGCATCATCCATGCCCTGATCCAGATATTCGTGCTTGTCTTTAATCACATTAGCCGTCAGCGCTACCAGGGGCGGCAGCTGGCGATAACGCGCACGCAGGACTTTGGCGATTTCAAAACCTGTCATATCCGGCAATTGAATATCCAGCAGCACCAAATCGTACTGAGCCGGTGTAAACATCTCCAGCGCCTCATCCCCTCGCATCGCCACAGTGACCTGATGCCCCAGTCCTTCCAGCAAGGCCTTGGCAACCGTGATATTCAGCTCTATGTCTTCCACCATGAAAATGCGCAGTGAACGCTGTGCCAATTCGGGCAGCTCGTCATCTTCAACAATCTGCTCAAGCACAGGGACACAGATGGTAACGGTGAACGTACTGCCTTCCCCGACTTCGGAGCTGACCTCAATATCCCCGCCCATCATATTCACCAGCTGGCGCGATACCGCCAGGCCAATGCCGGTGCCGACGGCGTGCAGATTATCCTGGCCCTGTTTCACCTGATAATACATGGCAAAGACTTTATCCAGCTCAGACTCAGGAATGCCGATCCCGCTGTCTTCGATCTCAAAGGTGATTTCCGCCTGCTGGTTGTCCAGCAGTTCGCTGCTCACAGACAGAATGACCCCGCCTTCCTTGGTGAACTTGGTCGCGTTGCTGATCAGATTCCACAGCACCTGGCGCAGCCGGGTGCCGTCGACCTGAATATAGGGCGGTAAATCCGTCAGTTGCTCCAGGTCGAATCGCAGGCCCTTCTGCTCGGCCATCAGGCCGGAAATGTTGCCCATCTCTTCGATAAAGGCATCGAAATCCAGCGGCGTTGGCAATAACTCCAGACGACGGCGATCCGACTTGTCCATATCGATAATGTCATTGAAGATATTGCCCAGAGTAATGGCGCTGACATAGATAGTACGCATGTAGCCGCGCTGCTGATCATTGAGCGGGCCTTCCAGCAGCATCCGGCTCAGTCCGACGATCCCGTTCAGCGGTGTCCGTAATTCATGGCTGATGGTCGAGATAAAGGCGGTTTTATCGCGGCTGGCTTTCTCCTGAGCTTCCTGGTATTGCTTGCGCTCGGTAATGTCGCGGCCAAATCCCATCAGGCCAAGCCGGCGGCCATCACGGCTGTAAAAAGGTACTTTGCGCAACTCAAAAATGGCTTTGCGGCCATCGGGGTATTCCAGCCACTGCTCGTAGGTCAGCGAGATATTTTGGGTGAAAACCTGCTGATCGGTTTCCACTATCTTGACCGCCACCTCTTCACTGTACACATCCCAGGGAGTCAGTCCGACCAGCTCCTGTTCCGTTCTGCCGGTTAATTCGGCCATTGCCCGGTTACAGCCGGAAAATTCGTTCTTTTCGTTACGGTAATAAATGAGATCCGGCGACGCATCGAGAAAGGACTTCAGCAAGGCACTTTGCTCTGCCAGTTCGAGCTGAGCGCTTTCACGCTGTGCCACCTCGTTCTCCAGATCCTGCATCGCAATCCGGCGCTCTTCTTCAGCCTTGATCCGCACTTCGATCTGCTGGTTCAGCTCAGTAATGTTATCTTTCAGCTGCTTGTTCAGGGTCAGATCCCGTGAGCGCATTTCTTCCAGCTTGGTCACCAGCTTGGACAAGCGCTGGCGGGAATCTTCAAGCTGATCCACCACCACAGACAGAAAATAAACCGCCCAGGGAGTGATCAACAGACCAAAAAAAACAGAGCGGACGATATCGATATCCAGTACTTCGCCCTGCAGTGCCAGAGTGACCCCCACCTGTACCACCACAGCCAATGCCACCAGAGCTAACGCCAACAGCAGGCTGAAGCGCACTATGCCAAGCTTCACCAACAGGTCGACATAGAACTGCGCCAACATTTTTATTTGTTTCATTGTGATTCCTGCTACAACAAAATGCTGCCCTCAGGCAGCATTAAAACTCATCTGATTCGGCCATCAGGCGGGTGGTATTCCGCCCGTCGGCTTTTGCTTTGTAAAGCGCTTTGTCTGCCATTGCAATCAACTCGCCATAATCCTGATTCGGCAAGGGAGTCATGGTGGCCACCCCCAGACTGACCGTCAGCATGTCGCTGATGTCGGAAAAGCCATGAGGAATGGCTTTCTCAGCCAGTTTATTGTGGATTTTGCCTGCCACGGTTTGCCCACCCGCCAAAGGCGTATTCGGCAGCAGGAAGGCAAACTCCTCGCCGCCATAACGGGCGACTTCATCGGTTTCCCGGCGGATCACGCTATCGAACACCTGAGCCACTTCCTGCAACGCATGATCGCCCTGCTGGTGACCGTAATTATCGTTGTAAGCTTTAAAACTGTCGATATCACAAAGAATTAATGTCAGAGGCTGTTGCTCGCGCATGTGGCTGTGCCAGAGCTTGCGCAGTTGTTCATCGAAGCTGCGGCGATTGGCCACTTTTGTCAGGCTGTCGACAAAGCTGAGCTCCTGCAATTCCATGATGGCGTCGGCCAGCTGCTGCTCAGCCTGCTTACGCTCTGTCACGTCCCTGGCTATCAGCAACACGCCGGCTGAGCCGTCGGTCGGATCGCGATACGGGGATTTCACAATTTCATACCAGACCGGCTCACCGGTTTCGAGAATGACATAGGCATCCGTCTTCACGGTCAGGCCGTCTCTCAGCACTTTGATGTCAGTCTGATAAAACTCCTGCAGCATCTCAGGATCAATCACATTGCGGGCTGTCTTGCCGATCAACTCTTTGGCACTGAACCCCAGCACTTTGGCAAAAGGTTCATTACAGCCAACATAGACGCCGTGCTCATTATACAGACCGATAGGATCCTGACTGGCATTGAGGATGGAGTTGAGCAGGGTGTTGCGCTGAGCCAGGATCTGCTCTGTCACTTCCCGCTTCTCTATCTCCTGCTTGAGGCTTTCCTGCATCTCGTGCCAGTCGGTCACGTCGTGGCTGATACTCAGGGTGCCTATGATCAGACCGTCTTCATCTGTCATCACGGTTTTATTGGTTTCCAGCAACCGGCTGGCCCCATCCGGCGCCGTGGTCCAGGTATGAATCACAGGCGTCTCGCCGATGCCGGTCGGATCCCCCTGTATCAGTCCCTCTTCCCGGCGGCCGCGCCAGAAACGATCAAAGGCGGTATTGGTGCCTATGATATTGCCTGCCTTATCCTGAAAATACACCAGCTCTGACAGTGAGTTCAGGACGCGCTGGAAAACGCGCTGCTCTATCTGAACGTAAGGGCTCGCCGGGCTGGTTGGCGCAACAAAAAACAGTAACCAGGCCGATTGCCAGCGATAGCTGAGCAACTGTCCGGAGATCAGCACCCGGATGGTCGAATGGCCGAGTTGCAGTGTTTCTTCTACGTTTTCAAACCCGGTGCCCGGCTGTAAGGGGCGCAGGACATCGGCCATCATCCGCGCGCCAATCCCTTCCGGATAGTAAAAGCGGTTCTCCACTTTACTGACCCCCAAAAGTTCCCGGCAACTGGCATTGGCATAAAACAGTTCGCCATCTTTACTGCGGACAATGGCCGCTGCAATGGGCAGCCGGGAAATAGTGGCATGGAGACGCCGAAAGGCCAGACTGCCCAAATGATGCACTATCCAGGCCGCCAGTGAAGTTAAAACAGCCACCAACAGAAATGTCATACCTATGACTGACATATTCAGCCCTTCTTCAGCTATCCCCCATACCGGTAAAGCGGTACAGGCAAGGATAGCAAACGCCATCATGTTCACTTTCTGCATGCTGTTTCTTCTCCCCGCAGTCTTCCCTGGCGGTTCCGTGTAGGCCATCTTGGCTCTGCAATACTCAACCGCCAATTTAACACAGTTGCAAGAAGGTGCTGCATGTCGCGGATTTTTAAAATGCCAAAAAGTGATGTTTGACACTCCAGAGCGTCAAGGATTCGACACTGATTACATTCATCAGGACAGAGCAATCTGCTAGTAAGGAATCTAAATCACATTCCATCATGCCAAAAACACAATCTGAAATAAAATAACCACAAATACAACTAAAAGTTTCCCATCAAAAAATCTCCTCCCTCCACCACAATGCGTAACAATTCACCAACATCAGCAAATAATGAATCTTTACTCATAATTTTAACTAGAGAGGCCAGGGTTTTAGCCCGCACTACAACTAAAGTCGGATTTAGTGATAGTAATTCAGCCAACAGATCTGTAATATATTTTCATTGTGTGCATTATATAACCAGATTGCCATCCGCCAGGATGGCTTTCATGTCTTTAGCGTGCTGGCTTGGCCCGTACGACTGAGACCGGCTGCCTCCCTTCAGATAAGGCAGCCCTCCTGCGGCCAGTAACGGGCAAGATGCCCGCCTGACCAAGACATGCAGGTATATATAAAAATAAATAGGGAACCGCAGACGGAGGAACCGTCTGCTCTACACTGGAAGGATGTAGTTATGACAGATCAAGTGTTGAATGGTCAGGGGCTTTATGTCCCTGAAATGGAGCACGATGCCTGTGGTATCGGCTTTGTTGCCCATCTCAAGAACCGTAAGTCCCACCAGGTCATCACTCAGGCACTGGACATGCTGGCTCGTATGGAGCACAGGGGCGGTCAGGGTTGCGACCCCTGCAGTGGTGACGGTGCCGGTATCCTGCTGCAAAAACCCCATGAATTCCTGTTGCAGGAATGTCAGAAAATTGGCCTGACACTGCCTGCCTTTGAGCAGTATGGCGTCGGTGTCATCCTGTTTCCGAAAGACGAAGACAAACGTGAACAGTGCCGCGACATTCTGGCCCGCAACGCCCAGCGCCTGGGCCTGAGCGTGCTTGGCTACCGTGTGCTGCCGACAGATAACAGCATGATTGGTGCCGATCCCCTCAGCACTGAGCCACAATTTGAACACGCCTTCGTCACCGGCGGCAGCGATATGCCGCAGGAAGCACTGGAGCGCAAGCTGTATGTCCTGCGTAACTACACGGTTCGAGTCTGTCTGGAAAGCGTGACCAACATTGGTGACGATTTCTACATTAACGCCTTCTCCAGCAAAACTTTGGTGTACAAAGGCCAGCTCACGACAGAGCAGGTTCCGCAGTATTTTCTCGATCTGCAAAACCCGGCCATGGTCAGTGCGCTGGCACTGGTCCACTCGCGTTTTTCCACCAACACCTTCCCGAGATGGCGTCTGGCGCAGCCTTTCCGTTATATCGCCCATAACGGTGAAATCAACACAGTGCGCGGCAACCTGAACTGGATGAAAGCCCGCGAAGCCTTGCTGCAATCAGATCTGTTCAGTGCAGAAGAGCTGAACATGCTGCTGCCTATCTGCCAGGAAGGGGCATCCGACTCGGCCAACTTTGATATGGCCCTGGAGTTACTGGTGCTGTCCGGCCGTAGCCTGCCCCATGCGCTGATGATACTGATCCCGGAAGCCTGGCAGGAAAATCCGGCCATGGATCCCAAACGCCGTGCGTTCTACCAGTATCACGCCAACCTGATGGAACCCTGGGATGGCCCTGCATCTGTCTGCTTCACTGACGGCGTGCAAGTGGGCGCGACTCTGGACCGTAATGGCCTGCGTCCGTCTCGCTATACAGTGACCAAAGATGATTTCCTGGTCATGGCCTCCGAATCCGGTGTGGTTGATATCGCCCCTGAAAATGTCCATTTCCGTGGCCGTTTACAGCCCGGCCGCATCTTTGTCGCGGATCTTGAGCAAGGCCGTATCATCTCTGATGACGAAGTCAAAGACAGCATTGCCTCAGCCAAACCTTATGAAGACTGGGTGAAGAGCAACCTGCTGCACCTCAGCGATCTGCCTGACGCCGATTACAGCCATAGCCAGCCTGAAGCCGAGAAGCTGCTGCATCAACAACAGGCTTTTGGCATCAGCAATGAAGAAGTCAACGAGATCATTCTGCCAATGGCCGGCGACGGTAAAGAGCCGCTGGGATCCATGGGGGCGGACTGGCCACTGGCTATTCTGTCACACCAGTCGCAGCATCTGTCTCATTACTTCAAGCAGCTGTTTGCTCAGGTGACCAACCCACCGATCGACCCGATCCGTGAACGCATGGTGATGTCACTGAACACCTATTTGGGTGAAGATCAGAACCTGCTGAGTGAAGGCCCGTCGCACTGCCAGAAACTGGAGCTCAACTCTCCGGTACTGAGCGATGCCGAGCTGGAAAAACTGCGGGCCATCGACAAGCCCCACCTGCAGGCCAAAACCCTGGATATCGTCTTTAAGGCCAGTGATGAAGCAGGCAAGCTGGAACAAGCACTGAACCATCTGTGCCAGCACGCCGAAGATGCGGTCAATGACAGCTACTCCATCCTGATCCTCAGTGACCGTGCAGTGAACTCGCAGCATGCCCATATTCCGGCCATGCTGGCTGTCGGTGCGGTACACCATCATTTGATCCGCAAAGGGTTGCGTGCCAGGTGCGATCTGGTGGTTGAAACGGCCGATGCCCGCGAAACACACCATTTCGCCACCCTGATCGGCTACGGTGCCAATGCGGTCAACCCGTACATAGTGACTGAAACCATTGTTTCGCTGCAGCAACGTAACAAGCTGGATAAAGCCACCAGCGTTGACAAATACTTCAGCAATTTCCGCAAAGCCGTTAATGGCGGCCTGCTGAAGATCTTCTCCAAAATGGGGATCTCGACCCTGCAGTCCTACCACGGTGCCCAAATCTTTGAAGCTCTGGGGATCAGCAAAGCCGTGGTCGACAAATATTTCACCGGTACCGTCTCGCGTATTCAGGGGCTGACCCTGGACGACATTGCCAAAGAAGTGTTGATCCGCCACCGCATCGGTTATCCGCTGCGTGATATCCCATTGCAAATGCTGGATGTCGGTGGTGTTTATCAGTGGAAACAGCGTGGTGAAAAGCACCTGTTTAACCCGACCACGATTTCTCTGCTGCAGCAATCCACCCGCGGCAAAGACTACAGTCAGTTCAAGCAATACTGCCACGCTGTCGACAGTCAGGGCGACCATGCCGCCACTCTGCGCAGTCAGCTTCAGTTTGCTGTTGATACCAGCCGCAGCATCCCGCTGGATGAAGTAGAACCGGCCGAAAATATCCTCAAGCGCTTTGCCACAGGTGCAATGAGCTTCGGTTCTATTTCGCATGAAGCACACTCCACACTGGCTGTCGCCATGAACCGTATCGGCGCCAAGTCGAACTCAGGTGAAGGCGGTGAAGACCCGGCCCGTTTCGAGAAGAAAGAAAACGGCGACTGGGAACGCTCTGCCATCAAGCAGGTCGCGTCTGGCCGCTTCGGGGTGACCTCCTATTACCTGACCAATGCCGATGAGCTGCAAATCAAGATGGCACAGGGTGCCAAGCCGGGTGAAGGTGGCCAGCTGCCGGGTGACAAAGTGGACGACTGGATCGGTGCGACGCGTCACTCCACCCCGGGTGTCGGTCTGATCTCGCCGCCGCCGCACCACGATATTTACTCTATCGAGGATCTGGCGCAGCTGATTTATGATCTGAAAAACGCCAACCGCAAGAGCCGCGTCAACGTCAAACTGGTGTCTGAAGCCGGTGTCGGCACCATAGCGTCAGGTGTCGCCAAAGCCAAAGCTGACGTGGTACTGATCGCCGGTTTCGACGGCGGTACAGGTGCCTCGCCGATTTCCTCGATCCGCCATACGGGCCTGCCGTGGGAGCTGGGTCTGGCAGAAACACACCAGACACTGCTGAAAAACGGCCTGCGTAACCGGATCGTGGTGCAAAGTGACGGTCAGATGAAAACCCCGCGTGACCTGGCTGTCGCCACCCTGCTGGGTGCCGAAGAATGGGGTGTCGCCACCGCAGCTCTGGTGGTGGAAGGCTGTATCATGATGCGTAAGTGTCATAAAAACACCTGTCCTGTGGGCATCGCAACTCAGAACAAGACCCTGCGTGAACGTTTCGACGGCCGCGTCGAAGACGTGGTGACCTTCTTCCAGTACATGGCTGAAGGCCTGCGTGAAATCATGGCCGAGCTGGGTTTCCGTACCATAGATGAGATGGTCGGTCAGTCACAGCGTCTGAAAATCCGCGACAACATAGGTCACTGGAAATACAAAAACCTGGATCTCAGCCCAGTGCTGCACATCGAACCGGCCCGTGAGGCCGACGGTGTCTACAACCAGTGCAGCCAGAACCACCATCTGGATGCCGTGCTGGATCGCCAGCTGATTGCTGCGGCTCAGCCTGCGCTGGAGCGCGGTGAAGCGGTCAATGCTGAGTTCCCGATCACCAATATAGATCGCAGCGTCGGCACTATGCTGTCGAACGAGATCTCCAAAGTCTACAAAGACCAGGGCCTGCCGCAGCCGATGCAGGTGAAGTTCAAAGGCTCTGCCGGCCAGAGTCTGGGGGCTTTCCTGGCCAAAGGCGTGCGCTTTGAAGTCGAAGGCGATGCCAACGACTACTGGGGAAAAGGCCTGTCGGGCGGTCAGCTGGTGCTCTACCCGGATGCCAAGTCTGATCTGATTGCCGAAGACAACATCATAGTCGGCAACGTGTGCTTCTACGGCGCCACATCGGGTGAATCTTTCATCCGAGGTAAAGCCGGTGAGCGTTTCTGTGTCCGTAACTCAGGTGCCCGTGTGGTGGTTGAAGGTGTGGGTGACCACGGCTGCGAATACATGACAGGCGGCGTGGCGATTATTCTCGGTCAGACCGGTCGTAACTTCGCGGCAGGTATGAGCGGCGGTGTCGCCTATGTCTGGGATCA
This sequence comes from Photobacterium sp. SP02, assembly GCF_038519165.1. Taxonomy (NCBI): domain Bacteria; kingdom Pseudomonadati; phylum Pseudomonadota; class Gammaproteobacteria; order Vibrionales; family Vibrionaceae; genus Photobacterium; species Photobacterium sp. SP02. Next base: position 70,540 of record NZ_JASJOJ010000004.1, on the reverse strand, counting down.
GTTCAACGACTTTGCAAGCAAACTCAACCCTGAGCTGGTGGATCTGGATCCATTGGACAGCGAAGACATTGCCCTGCTGACAGACATGGTGAATCGTCACCAGCAACTGACCGGCAGTTCGGTGGCTGAAACCTTCCTCAGCAATCTGGAGGAAAACCTCAAGCACATCGTCAAAGTCATGCCACGCGACTACAAAGCCGTGCTGCAAAAACGCAAAGCAGCGGCAGAAGCACAGAACAAGGAAGCACTGGAGGTGAGCCATGGGTAAGGCAACCGGATTTCTCGAGCACGGCCGCGAACTGCCGTCAAAAATTGCCCCTGAAGTGCGTATTCAGGACAACAAAGAATTCGTCCTCAATGACGAGTTCGGCAGCAAAATTGGTACACAGGCTTCACGTTGCATGGATTGCGGCGTGCCTTTCTGTCACAACGGCTGCCCGATCGGCAATATCATTCCTGAGTTTAACGATGCGGTGTACCGCGACAGCTGGGAAGAAGCCTGGCATATCCTGAGCTCGACCAATAATTTCCCGGAATTCACAGGGCGGGTGTGCCCTGCTCCGTGTGAGAGCTCATGCGTACTGGGGATCAACCAAGATCCCATCACCATCTGTAACATAGAGAAAACCATCGTTGAAACAGCATACCGTGAAGGCTACGCCAAGCCGAAGACCCCGCGCAGCCGCACAGGCAAAAGTGTGGCGATTATCGGCTCCGGCCCGTCAGGCCTGGCAGCCGCCGAGCAGCTTAACAGCGCCGGCCACACAGTCACAGTGTACGAGCGCGACGAGAAAATAGGCGGCCTGCTGCGCTTTGGGATTCCGGACTTCAAACTCAGCATGAGCGTGATTGACCGTAAACTGGATATGATGGCACAGGCGGGCATCAAGTTTGTGGTCAATGCCCACATAGGCGTGGATATTGATGCGCGTGAGCTGCGTAAACAGCACGATGTGGTACTGCTGACCGGCGGTTCCACTGTGCCTCGTAACCTGCCGATCCCGGGCCGTGAACTGCAAGGTGTCCATTTTGCCATGGAGTTCCTGAGTCAGAACAACCGCCGCGCCAACAATATGGATCTGAAAACAGCAGAGATTCATGCTGCAGGGAAACATGTTGTTGTGATTGGCGGCGGTGATACCGGCTCTGACTGTGTCGGTACTTCGAACCGTCACGGTGCAGCCAGCATCACTCAGGTCGAAATCATGCCGATGCCGCCAGAAAAGCGTCCGGTGAATCAACCCTGGCCGGCGTATCCGATGATCATGCGCACCTCCACTTCCCATGAAGAAGGGTGTGAGCGTCACTGGAATATCCTGACCAAAGAATTCATCGGCAATGAAGACGGTCAGGTCACGGCACTGCGCATTGCCGACATCAGCTGGAACGAAGCCAAACCCGGCGAGCGCCCTGGCTTTGAAGAAGTCCCGGGCTCAGAGCGTATCATTCCGTGTGACCTGGCCTTTTTAGCCATGGGCTTCCTGCATCCGGAACCTCAGGGTGTGCTGGCTCAGCTCAATATCGGACTCGATGATCGCGGCAATGTCGCCACCCAGGGATTTGCGACAAACCAGCCAGGCGTGTTTGCTGCGGGTGATATGCGGACCGGGCAGTCACTTGTCGTACGATGCATCAATGAAGGCCGTGAATGTGCCCGTGAAATTGACGCTTACCTGATGGGTGATTCTAAGTTAGAAGCGAAAGACCATTCACTTATGCTATCAGAATCCTGATCAATCTGGATTTTATACTAAAATTTAAAGCCAGCTCCCAGGAGCTGGCTTTTTTATTTAAAACTAATCAGTGTTTTATCCTTTTTAACACTGACTTTGCCTGCAAATAAAAATCAGTTCGTTTTACCGCAAAAAAGTCTCAATTCTGACACTTTCAATTGTAAACAAAATATTTCAAAAAAATAATAAAGCACTATAAATCATACAGATAAATACTTGACTTTGAATAATCCAGAATTTATGACCAGAATTAAAGAAAATTTGACCTTTTTGTAATTTGCCGTTAGTTTGAAAGTCCGCTGGACGCGAGAGTGACAATCAGGGAGATTGTCATAATTATGCAGTAACCCTGCTCAATGGAGCAGGCGCAAGGGAGAGTTGCAATGACACTGTATGACCCAAAGCTGGAAAAAGATAACTGTGGTTTCGGTCTGATCGCCCATACAGAAGGCGAAGCCAGCCACAAGTTGGTCCGTACCGCAATATCGGCCTTGGATCGTATGACACACCGAGGCGGCATCGCTGCTGATGGCAAGACCGGTGATGGCTGCGGCCTGTTAATGAAAAAGCCGGACAGCTTTTATCAGCTGGTTGCCAAAGAGCTTGGCTGGGCACTGGCCCGCGAATACGCCGTTGGTATGCTGTTTCTGAGTCAGGATCCTGTCCTGGCTGAAAAAGCCCGCACGATCATCCAGGAAGAATTGAGCAAAGAAACCCTGTCTATTGCTGGCTGGCGTGATGTGCCGATCAACCCGCAAGTGCTGGGACCTATCGCAAAAGCCTCCCTGCCGGCTATCGCTCAGGTATTCATCAATGCGCCTGCTGGCTGGAAGCCACGGGATGTGGATCGCCGCCTTTATATTGCCCGTCGCCGTATTGAGCAACGCATTCAGGACGATCCTGATTTCTATATCTGCAGCCTGTCGACTCAGGTCATCGTCTATAAAGGCCTGTGTATGCCCGCCGATCTGCCTAAGTTTTACAAAGACTTAGGTGACTTACGCCTGGAATCTTCTATCTGTTTGTTCCACCAGCGTTTTTCGACAAATACACAACCCCGCTGGCCACTGGCTCAGCCGTTCCGTTACCTGGCCCATAATGGTGAAATCAACACTATCGCCGGTAACCGTCAGTGGGCTCGGGCACGAGCGTATAAGTTCGCCTCCCCGCTGCTGCCGGATCTGGCCACCGCCGCGCCCTTTGTGAACGAAACCGGTTCTGACTCCTCCAGCCTGGACAATATGCTGGAACTCTTCCTGGCCGGCGGCATGGACTTGTTCCGTGCCATGCGCATGCTGGTGCCGCCGGCATGGCAAAACCACCCGGATATGGATCCGAAACTGCGTGCCTTTTACGACTTTAACTCCATGCACATGGAACCGTGGGACGGCCCGGCCGGGATCGTGATGTCAGACGGCCGCTATGCCGCCTGTAACCTCGACCGCAACGGTCTGCGCCCGGCGCGTTTTGTCATCACCAAAGACAAACTGATCACCCTGGCATCAGAAGTGGGGATCTGGGATTACGCGCCGGACGAAGTGGCGCAAAAAGGCCGGGTCGGTCCTGGCGAACTGCTGGTCATAGACACCAAACTTGGCAAAATCTGGCATTCCGCCGACATTGATAACGACCTGATGGAACGCCACCCTTATAAAGAGTGGCTGGATACCCATGTTCGCCGCCTGGTGCCGTTTGAAGAAATGGGTGATGATCAGGTCGGCAGCCGGGAGATGTCGCCGGAAGAGCTGAACACTTACCAGAAACTCTTTGCGGTGAACCGTGAAGAGCTGGATCAGGTCATGCGGGTGATCGGTGAAAACGGTCAGGAAGCCACTGGTTCTATGGGTGATGATGCCCCAATGGCCGTGCTGTCTTCCAAAGAACGTCTGGTGTCTGACTATTTCCGTCAGATGTTCGCACAGGTCACCAACCCGCCGATCGATCCGTTACGTGAAAAACACGTGATGTCGCTGGCCACCTGTATCGGCCGTGAAATGAACGTGTTTAACGAAACCGACGGCCATGCCCACCGCGTGGCGTTCAAGTCACCGATTCTGCTGTACTCTGACATGGTGCAGCTGTTGGGTCTGGACAACCAGCACTACCGTAACAGCATTATCGACATTAACTTCGATCCGAACGAAAAAGATCTCAAGCAGGCCCTGGTTGATCTGTGCGATCAGGTAGAACGCCTGGTCCGTGGCGGAACTGTGCTTGTCGTGCTGTCTGACCGGGGCATCAGTGCCGACAAGCTGCCGATCCCGGCCGCGATGGCCGTGGGTGCAGTGCAGGCACGCCTGGTGACCGCCAACCTGCGTTGTGATGCCAACATCATAGTGGAAACCGCCACTGCCCGTGACCCGCATCAGTTCGCTGTATTGCTGGGCTTTGGCGCCACAGCGGTTTATCCGTATCTGGCCTACGAATCACTGGCACAGCAAATTGACAGCGGTGCTATCAATAAGCCCTACCGCGAGGTGATGCTGAACTTCCGTAACGGTATCGACAAAGGTTTGTATAAGATCATGTCGAAAATGGGGATTTCCACCGTCGCCTCTTATCGTTGCTCGCAGCTGTTTGAAGCCGTTGGTCTGCATTCGGATGTGGTGGCATTGTGCTTCAAGGGCGTATCGAGCCGCATTGAAGGCGCTAACTTTGATGACTTCCAGCAAGACTTGTTCAACCTGTCACGTAAAGCGTTTGTCAAGCGTAAGCAAATCGATCACGGTGGCTTGCTGAAATTTGTCCACGGCGGCGAGTTCCATGCTTACAACCCGGATGTGGTCACTACGCTGCAAAAAGCCGTTAAATCCGGTGAATACCAGGATTATCTCGCCTTTGCCAAAGTGGTGAACGAACGGCCGGCAGCGACGCTGCGTGACTTGCTGAAACTGAAAGAATCGGCCAACCCGATTGACGTCGCCAACGTAGAAGCCGCCACCGAACTGTACAAGCGCTTCGACTCAGCCGCCATGTCTATCGGCGCCCTGAGTCCGGAAGCCCATGAAGCGCTGGCGATTGCCATGAACCGTCTCGGTGGTTTCTCCAACTCAGGTGAAGGGGGCGAGGATCCACGTCGCTTCGGCACCGAGCGCAATTCCCGGATCAAGCAGGTCGCGTCCGGCCGCTTCGGGGTGACCCCTCACTACCTGGTCAATGCTGATGTGCTGCAAATCAAAGTGGCGCAAGGGGCAAAACCCGGTGAAGGGGGCCAGTTGCCCGGCCATAAAGTCACCACTGAAATCGCCAAACTGCGTTATGCCGTGCCGGGCGTCACCCTGATTTCACCGCCGCCGCACCATGACATTTACTCGATTGAAGACTTGGCGCAGCTGATTTTCGATCTCAAACAAGTCAACCCGAAAGCCCTGGTCTCGGTCAAGCTGGTATCAGAACCCGGCGTCGGCACTATCGCTACCGGTGTGGCTAAGGCCTATGCCGATCTGATCACCGTCTCAGGCTATGACGGCGGGACAGGTGCCAGCCCGCTGACCTCGGTGAAATACGCCGGCAGCCCGTGGGAGCTGGGCCTGGCGGAAACGCAGCAGGCACTGGTGGCCAATGGCCTGCGCCATAAGATCCGCCTGCAGGTGGATGGCGGTCTGAAAACCGGACTGGATGTCGTCAAAGCCGCCATTCTGGGGGCAGAGAGCTTCGGTTTCGGGACCGCACCTATGGTGGCACTGGGTTGTAAATACCTGCGGATCTGCCACCTCAACAACTGTGCAACCGGTGTGGCGACTCAGGATGACACCCTGCGCCGCGACTTCTTCAAGGGCTTGCCTGAGCAGGTCATGAACTACTTTGTCGGCCTGGGAGAAGAAGTGCGCACCCTGCTGGCAAAACTGGGCGTTGAGAAGCTGACCGACCTGATCGGACGCACCGATCTGCTGGAAATGGTCAACGGCTTTACGGCCAAGCAAAACAAGCTGGACCTCAGTGGTCTGCTGCATGCGCCCACGCCAGCAGAAGGCAAAACCCTGTACTGCAGCGAGCCAAACACACCGTTTGATACCGGTGTGCTGAACCAGAAGCTGGTCGACGAAGCACTGCCAGCCGTGGAAGCACAGAGTGGCGCCGATATCTATTTGGATATCCGCAACACAGACCGCTCCTTCGGTGCTCGCCTGTCGGGTGAAATTGCGCTGCGCTACGGCAATCAGGGTATGGCGGCCAATCCCGTCAATGTGCATCTGTCGGGTACGGCAGGACAGTCATTCGGCGTATGGAATGCCGGTGGCCTGAACCTGTATCTGACCGGTGATGCCAACGACTATGTCGGCAAAGGCATGACAGGCGGTGTGATTGCGATCCGACCACCTGTCGGATCAGCGTTCAAATCGCATGAATCCACCATTATAGGTAACACCTGCCTGTACGGCGCTACCGGCGGTAAGCTGTTTGCAGCCGGTTGCGCCGGGGAACGCTTTGCGGTTCGTAATTCAGGCACTATTGCCGTCGTCGAAGGCGCAGGTGACAATGCCTGTGAGTACATGACAGGCGGTATCGTGGCGATTCTTGGCCACACAGGCGTTAACTTTGGCGCAGGTATGACAGGCGGCTTTGCCTACATTCTGGATGAAGTCGGCGATTTCGCCGGCCGGGTGAACCCTGAATTGATCGAGGCGCTGCCATTGCAGGAACTCACGATTCATCAGGAACACCTGCGCGGTCTGATCGACCGCCATCTGGAAGAAACCGGCTCAAGCCGTGCACAGGAAATTCTGGCCAACTTTGATCAGTGGATCCCGAAATTCTTCCTGGCTAAACCGAAGTCGGCAGACGTGAACACTCTGCTGGGTCACCAAAGCCGTTCAGCTGCTGAACTCCGCGTTCAGGCACAATAAGGGAGGGAATCCAATGAGCCAGAACATTTACCAATTTATCGATGTTGAACGTGTCGATCCGCCGAAGAAGCCGATTGAAATCCGTAAAATTGAGTTCGTCGAAATCTACGAACCTTTTACTCAGCAGCAGGCCAGCGCTCAGGCTGACCGCTGCCTGGACTGCGGCAACCCCTATTGTGAGTGGAAGTGTCCGGTACACAACTACATCCCGCAATGGCTGAGCCTGGCCAATGAAGGCCGGATTCTCGAAGCTGCTGATCTTGCTCACCAGACCAACACCCTGCCGGAAGTCTGTGGCCGGGTGTGTCCTCAGGACCGGCTGTGTGAAGGCTCCTGTACGCTCAATGATGATTTCGGGGCCGTGACTATCGGTAATGTCGAGAAATACATCACCGACAAAGCCTTTGAAATGGGCTGGAAACCGGACATGTCCGGCGTTGAATGGACTGACAAGAAAGTCGCCATTATCGGTGCCGGCCCTGCCGGCCTGTCCTGCGCCGATATCCTGGTCCGTAACGGCGTTAAACCTGTGGTATTTGACCGTTACCCGGAAATTGGCGGCCTGCTGACCTTTGGTATCCCGTCGTTCAAACTGGAAAAAGAGGTGATGATTAACCGTCGCCGGATCTTTACCGAAATGGGGGTTGAGTTCCGCCTCAATACAGAAGTCGGTACTGATGTGCAGCTTCAGGATCTGATCGACGAGTATGACGCGGTTTTCCTCGGTGTCGGTACCTATAAAAACATGCGTGCCGGGCTGGAAAATGAAGATGCCGCCGGTGTCTACGATGCACTGCCTTTCCTGATTTCCAACACTTACAAGGTGATGAATCTGGAAGACAATGCGCCTGAGTATATCGACATGGCGGGTAAACGCGTAGTGGTACTGGGCGGTGGTGACACCGCGATGGACTGCGTCCGTACCTCTATCCGTCAGCAGGCCAGCGATGTTATCTGCGCCTACCGCCGCGATGAAGCCAACATGCCGGGTTCACGCCGTGAGGTGAAAAATGCCCGCGAGGAAGGGGTGAACTTCATGTTCAACCTGCAGCCTTTGGGTGTGGTCGTCAACGGCAACGGCCAGGTCACAGGGGTGAAAGTGGTGCAAACCGCGCTGGGCGAGCCCGATGACGCCGGTCGCCGCCGTCCTGAACCTGTCGCGGGCAGCGAGCATGTACTGGAAGCCGATGCGGTGATCATGGCCTTTGGTTTCCAGCCGCATGCCATGCCCTGGCTGGACAGCTTTGATGTCGCACTGGATCAGTGGGGCCGCATTCAAACCAGCGGCGAGCACGCCTTCCAGACCACCAACAGCAAAATCTTTGCCGGTGGTGACGCGGTACGCGGCTCGGATCTGGTGGTCACCGCCATCGATGAAGGCCGTCGCGCCGCCGATGGTATTCTGGGCTACCTTGGTTTGTGATCCCGGCCAGTCAGGTCGGTTATGCCAAACGGTCTGTTGATGAATACAGTCAGCATACCTGGCCAAGCGAGCGGCTCTCCCCCGCTCGCTTTTTTCTTTCAGTTCCCCTTTGCTTCTGTCGCCTTTTGTTTAGGCTTTCCCACGCTGTCTGGCATTGTTACAATCGCACCCAATCACCGTAAGGTTCACTTTAAGAAAGAGATAACATCAATGAAAATCGGCATTATTGGGGCAATGGAACAGGAAGTCGTGATCCTGAAAAACCAGCTCGACAACTGCACCACCCTGCACAAAGGCGGCTGCACCTTTTATACCGGCACCCTCAATGGGGCAGAAGTGGTCTTACTTCAGTCCGGTATCGGTAAAGTCGCGGCCGCCGTGGGTACTGCCATTTTGCTGGAAATTTTCGAACCGGACCTGGTTGTCAATACAGGTTCAGCCGGCGGATTTGACAGCAGCCTGAATGTCGGTGATGTGGTTATCTCTACCGAAGTGCGCTATCACGATGCCGATGTCACCGCCTTTGGTTACCAGATGGGCCAGATGGCGCAGCAACCTGCCGCTTTCCTGTCTGACGAAAAACTGATGCAGATCGCCGAGCAGGCGCTGACTCAGCTTGATGACACCACCCATGCGGTCCGCGGTTTGATTTGCACCGGTGATGCCTTCGTGTGCAGCGCTGAACAACAGCAACGCATCCGCACCCATTTCCCTCAGGTGGTCGCGGTTGAAATGGAAGCCGCGGCAATTGCCCAGGCCTGCCATCAGTTCAAGGTGCCTTTTGTGGTAGTACGTGCTATCTCAGATGTGGCTGATAAAGAATCACCGATGAGCTTTGAAGAATTCCTGCCGCTGGCGGCGAAAAGCTCTTCCGCCATGGTGGTTAAAATGGCGGAGCTGCTTAACCGCTAATGAACGATTTGCTTGTGCTCCTCAGTCAACATCCAACCCTGCTGGCGATGTGGGGAGCGCTGGCATTACACTGGCTACTGCCCATTCCAGCCAGTATCCATCCTTTGCTGATCTGGCAACAGGTTGCCATTGAGCTGGCCGCCAGAGTCAACAAAGCCACAGATACACCGCGCCAGCGGATATTATCCGGTGCCCTGGCCTGGTCGCTGATGTGGATGACCATTCTGATCCTATTGATCGCCTTCTATCAGCTGGTGTGGATAGACAGCCTGTTTCATCTGGTGCTGCTGTGGATCGCGCTCGGCTGGCGTGACAGCCGCCGCTTCAGCCAGCATTTCATTCAGGCCTACAGCCGGGAAGACAAGGCCAGCTGCAAAGCCCAGCTTTCTGTCGCCCTCAACCGAAACACTGACACGCTGTCACTGCTTGGCCTGGGTAAAGCCTGCGCCGAAACCCAGTTGCTCAGTTATGGCCGCCAGGTGGCTGCCGTGCTGTTCTGGTACGCGGTGGCAGGCGGTTTTGGCGCCATTCTTTACCGCCTGGCCGTCAGCCTGGCCCGTTGCTGGTCTCCCAGCCGCAAGCAATATCAGTATTTTGGCCTGCCTGCAGTACGTATTCTGGCCACACTGGATATTGTCCCCCTGCGTCTGCTCGCCGTGGCTATCAGTGTCGGCAAGAACAGCCGTGACGCTTTTCGCGGCTTGCGTGAGCAAGGTGAAAACTGGCAATTGCCCGGACCAGGCTGGCTGCTCACCGCCACCGGCCATAAGCTGCAACTGGCCTTAGGCGGCCCGGCTATCTACGATACCAGCAAGCTGGAACGTCCGCGACTCGGTGGCCGTATCGCCCCTGCCGCCCTGCATTTATCGCAAATAGATCGTCTGCTGCAACAGCGGTTATGGGCCTGGATGGCGCTGCAAAGTGTGTGCATGTTTTTGATGGGAAGTCTGTTGTGAATCTGTTTAGACCCTTGGTTATTGCCCTGCTGATGCCTTTGCTATTGGTCGTCACGACAGTAGATGGCAAAGCAGCACAGACCGCAGACGCGCAGACCAAAGATGCCCAGGCCAGTAGCAACAAGCCTCAGCGTATTATCAGTCTTGCGCCGCACACCACTGAGCTGGCCTATGCCGCAGGTTTAGGCAGCAAACTGATCGCCGCCAGTGATTACAGTGATTACCCGCCACAAGCTCTGGCACTGGAGCGGGTCGCGAACTACCGGGGCATCAAGCTGGAACGCATTCTGGCCTTGAAGCCTGATCTGGTGCTGGCCTGGCAAGGCGGCAACCCGCCCAGAGAAATGGCAAAACTGGAACAGTTGGGCATCCGGATCTTTTACTCCCATCCCACGACGCTCGATGCGATTGCCGACAGCCTGGAAACGCTCGGCACTTTTGCCGATGATCCGACCACAGCCAATCAGGCTGCCTCGGATTTCCGTCAGACCATGGCACAGCTAAACCAGCAATACGGGCATCAAAAACCGGTACGCTATTTTTACCAGCTGGGCATCTCGCCGCTCATGAGCATGTCAGGCGATAGCTGGCCCAGCCAGGTGTTCGCGCTCTGCGGCGGCGAAAATATTTTTGCCGACAGTCCAGTGGCGTACCCGCAGGTATCGAAAGAGCAAGTAATCGTCCGCCGCCCTGAGGCGATATTCACCACCCACGGCAGTGCAGGCCCCGATGCCAACGCCTTCACCCTCTGGTTGCCCTGGCGCGAACAATTGTCTGCGGTCCGGGATCAGCATCTGTATCAGACCCAGGCAGACTGGCTGAACCGGCCTACTCCCAGAGCATTGCTGGCCGCCCAGGAAATTTGTAAGCAACTGGATGAAGTGCGCAAACATCACCCACAGTAGGATGTGAATAAGCTCACAAAGACAAAGTTATCGGTTGTGCGCGTTACATTTCGCCGTACAATCTCAGCCGCTTTTTACCGCGACATCTTGATCAGGGTGGCGCGGTTTTTAATCACTGGTTGTGTGCAGGAATCCTATGCTGATTTACTCTCTTGATATGTTTGGCACCGCTGTTTTTGCCATCTCAGGTATTTTGCTTGCCGGACGGTTAAGGATGGACCCCTTTGGTGTTGTCGTGCTGGCCTGTGTCACTGCCATTGGCGGCGGGACTATCCGCGATATGGCACTGGGTGCGACACCTGTGTTCTGGATCACAGACACCAATTACCTGTGGGTGATTTTTGCAACCTGTCTGCTGGCGATGCTGGCGATCCAGAACCCGCGTAAAATGCCCTGGTATTTCCTGCCGGTGGCCGATGCCATTGGTCTGGCGGTCTTTGTCGCCATCGGTGTGGAAAAAGCGCTGCGTTTTGGCGCTTCCCCTATGGTGGCCGTGATCATGGGCGTGATCACAGGTTGCGGCGGCGGGGTGATCCGTGACGTACTGGCCCGTGAAGTCCCCATGGTATTAAGAACCGAAGTGTATGCCACCGCCTGTATTCTGGGCGGTATTGTCCACACAGTGGGGCTGTACTTTGGGCTGGAAACAGCGGCCGCCAGTCTGTGCGGTATTGCCACGACCCTGTCTATCCGGCTGGCAGCCATTCGCTGGCACCTGTCGCTGCCAACCTTCTCACTGCGAAGCAGTCAGTAAAATTAACTTGTCGGGCGGCGCTTGCGAATCAATTTCAGCAGCAACGCCAGCCCTGCAATTACCGCCAGCACCCATAAAGCATACTGATGGCGCTGGAGGAACAAACCCGCCTGTCCGATCTCGTCATAAAAATAGGCCGGGCCATAGCCGAACACCAGCAGCCAAATTCCCACCGCCAGAGTATTGCCTGTCAGAAAAAGGTGCCAGGGCATCTGAGCGAGGCCGCACCCTAGACAGATCAATTGTTTCATCCCTTCCAGAAAGCGGCTCAGGATCAAGCCAATCACGCCATATTTATCAATAAAAGCATGCACTTTGACTAAAGATGCCGGCTTTGCCCATCCTCGCCGCTCAACGAGCCGGGCCAGCATCGCACCCAGCACATAGCCTGCCGTGTTCCCTAGCCAGCTGGCTGCGCCCGCCACCAGCAAGACAGACGGCAAAGAAAGCGCACCGCTCGCGGCAAGATAACTGGCCACTATCAGCAGGGACTGGCCGGGAGCCGGCACCCCCAGCCCTTCAATGGCAATCGCCAGTGCCAGCACTATGTAGCCGTATTGCTCGATCAGTGGCGACAATTCCTGCACCAGCTCCTGCATGGACTTCTCCTGAGTGTGCTTACTTTAATGCTATACCCGATTGCCGTCGTAAGAAAGATCCTACACTTATAAGTAAACAAAAAACTTTACTTAATTCAAATCCACACTAATATGTAAACAAAACACCTTACTAACAAAAACACAACATCCGACAGGAGGTCATATGGTGCCCTACGTTGAACACGCCAATGTCACAGTCCGTGATCTGGACAACACGATCCGCTTTCTGCAAACCGCGATCCCGGAATTTACCGTTCGTCATCTGGGACAACAGCCGACGCATCGCTGGTGCCATATCGGTACAGACGACACGTATCTGGCCCTGCAGCAAGTGGTTGCTCGCGATCAGATCGATCGCACGCCCTACCGGGATCTGGGGATCAACCATATCGGTCTGGTCGTTGATGATGTTGTACAGGTACGTGAGCGGCTGCTCAGCGCGGGATACCGGGAAAATGAGCTGGAAACCCGTCACCCCTGGCGCCAGCGGATCTACTTTTATGACAGGGACGGTATTGAATGGGAGTTCACCCAGTATCTGAGTGACGATCCATTACTGCGCAATGATTATTCCCTCTAACCCCTCAGGACAGGAGATCTGAAAATGCATGCGCCCATTCACGCCGAATGTCTGGCTTTGATTGACAAGGGATTGCAATTTGACCCCATCTACGGGCCTGAGTTGTCGAATCATTTACCCATGGCATTGGTCGCTCTGGCACGTTGCGGTGCCAGCTCATTCCAGCTACAGCATTTTTATCAGGCATATGCGCCGAATTTACGGCCGATCCGTCAGACGATCCCACCCCGGCACGCAACACCAGCCCTGGCGGATCGCGACAGTTTTCCGGCCTTTCACCAGCAGTTTCGTCAGCAGATCGCTCTTGAGGGCACAGATACGGTACTGCGCGAATGGCTCCCCGTCTTACTGCCCGGCCTCGCCACCAGCGCCTTTCACGGCTTGATTCGCCTCAGTTATGCGGTAGAAACAGGTCAATCCGATGAAATTGCCGTTTCGCTTGCCTACTGGGCCAGTGAGTATCAGGCTTTAGGTGAACTACATGTCACCGATCAGTATCAGGCTGAAACTCAGCTCAAGCAGGCGTGCGAGGCTTTCAGACACTATGCGTTTCAACCCGGGATCATTGTTGATCGCGTTAATGAAGTGGTTCATCACTCAGCCTATCCGTCCATCGCCGCCGTTCCTGACGATCTCACCGAATCGGATATTGCCCGCCTCACTATTCGCGCTTACCTGGCGAGCGGGGACTTTACCCTGCTGCACGGGGTCACCGGGTTTGATGCCTTGCTGCAGCTCATGCCTTTCCTGCCGGATCGCCGGCTGGCACTGGCCTGCTACTGGCAGGCGTATGTCGCGGCTTTCTGCTCCACGCAGGATCGTCCGTTCCCGAGCCAGTCGCAGCCAAGCGACATTGTGCCGGACTGGGTGGGCTGGTTCAGCACAGTCGCCACCCTGTCGGACGATCACAGTATCAAACTGACCTACAGCTGCAGCCGCCTGTATCAGACTTTTCAGTTCAACGAATATCTGGCCGCGATTCAAATGCGCTTGGCCGCCCACCAAGAACAATGAAGGAACACCGCATGAAAACAATTGCACTGGTTTACTATTCCGGCTCTGGCGCAACCCATCATATGGCCGAGGCGATCGCGCAGGGTGCCAAAACCCAGCCAGGCATTCAGGTGATGCGCTACCGCATTACCGGTGAAGATATTCAGAACGGCCGCTTCAGCGATCCGGATCTGTTTGCCAGCCTGCAGCAGGCCGATGCCATTTTCTTTGGCAGCCCGACCTATATGGGCGGCCCCGCCGCTCAGTTCAAAGCGTTTGCCGATGCCAGCAGCGACAGCTGGAGCGGGCAAGGCTGGCGTAACAAGCTGGCCGCCGGATTTACCGTCGGCGGCAGTCTGGGCGGCGAGCAGGACAGCACCCTGAACTACCTCTTCGTGCTGGCGATGCAGCATGGCATGTTGTGGGTCGGTATGGATATGCCCAATGGCTATGACGACAAACGGATCAATCCGATGGGCCGCCAGCTGGGTGCCAGTGGTCACACCCCGACCGGACAGCTCAGTGACACCGACCTGAAAACCGCGGCCCATCTGGGCCAGCGGGTGGCGGCACTCCTGCAAACCCAGCCGGTAGTGACCGGTGCGCCTGTGCCATATCTGGCCTGACAGAAACAAAGAAGGCGCCGTAATGGCGCCTTCTCTCATGCTATGACAAGCTGTTATTTCAGGGTAATACGGGCAAACTTGCGCTTACCGACCTGATACACAGCCGTACCGGCACTTAGCTCAAGCTTGGTATCGTCCACTTTTTCGCCGTCGATTTTCACCGCGCCCTGACGGATCATCCGCAGTGCGTCAGAGGTTGAATTGACCAGATCGGCATCTTTCAGCAGGTTGGCGATTGCCACACCGGCTGCAAATTCGAACTCAGGCATTTCATCCGGCATCGCCCCTTTCTGGAAACGGTTGATGAAATCCTGCTCGGCTGCATCAGCGTCCGCTTCAGAGTGGAAGCGGGCAATGATTTCCTTCGCCAGCAGAATTTTCACATCGCGCGGGTTACGGCCGTTCGCCATTTCCTGCTTGAGCTGCTCAATCTCTTCCAGCGGACGGAAGGACAGCAGTTCATAGTAGTTCCACATCAGCTCATCAGAAATTGACATGATTTTGCCGAACATCTCAGTCGGGGCATCGGCCACACCAATGTAGTTATGGGCCGATTTGGACATCTTCTTCACGCCGTCCAGACCCACCAGCAGTGGCATGGTCAGCACCACCTGAGGTTTCTGACCTTCCGCTTTCTGCAGCTCACGGCCCATCAGCAGGTTGAACTTCTGATCCGTTCCGCCCAGCTCAACGTCTGTGTTCATTGCCACCGAGTCATAGCCCTGCAGCAAGGGGTACATGAATTCGTGAATGGCAATCGGACGGCCTTCGTTATAGCGCTTTTTGAAGTCATCACGTTCCAGCATGCGAGCAACCGTCTGACTGGCCGCCAGGCGGATCATGCCTTCAGCGCCCAGCTCAGAGAGCCAGGTGGAGTTGAATTCAATTTTGGTTTTGGCCGGGTCGAGAATCTTGAAAACCTGCTCTTTATAGGTTTCGGCATTGCGCAGTACATCTTCACGGGTCAGGGGAGGACGTGTGGTGTTCTTACCGGTAGGATCACCCACCATACCGGTGAAGTCGCCAATCAGGAAAGTGACCTCATGGCCCAGCTCCTGGAAGGTCCGCAGTTTATTGAGGATGACAGTGTGGCCCAGATGAATGTCCGGCGCTGTCGGATCCGCCCCCAGTTTAATTCGCAGAGGACGATTTTCCTTCAGTTTGGCAATCAACTCTTCTTCCGGGATCAGTTCGTCGACCCCGCGCTTAATTTCCGCTAACGCATGCTCAATGCTGGCCATTCCTGTTCACTCCCACAAAATTGGCATAAATATGATAAAGGGCAATATTACTTGAATAGCGATGTTTTTTGAAACCAGTTAGACTTAGCCTTGTCTTATTTTTCTCTTATGCGCAAAAAACATCAAAATAATTATCAAATGCTAATATCAAAATTTTCCCGTTTGCCAAGGATACATCAGATTCTCATCACCATTATCAGTGCGGTGACTGTACTGCTGATCCTGCTGCCGGGCGCAGAGGAGATGGAGAAGCCTGAGCAAAAGTTTGAAATCGGCAAACTCTATCCGCTCGACATCAAGGTCAACGGGCCTCAGCTGCAGGCAAACGGCGTCACTCCTCCCTTGTTACCGCCTCCGCTGGCCTGGACAGAGCATGTGATCAAACCGGGTGAAAGTCTGGCGCTGGTCTTTGATAAAGTCGGCCTCAGCCCAGCCACACTCTATCGCCTGATCAATGCCGATGAAGGCACCAAATCTCTGATCACATTACGTCCCGGCGACAAACTGCGGTTCGGGCTCGATGACAACAAAGATCTGATTCAGCTCATTCAGCCGATTAATTCCACAGAAACCCTCTATATCACCCGCAAAGGCGACACCTTCCACTCCAGAACCGAAGTGAAGAAGGTCGATACTCAGCTCAATTTTGCCCAGGCGGTGATCACTTCCAGCTTCTGGAACGCCGCGGCAGATGCCGGTCTGACGCCGAACCAGATCATGGAAATTGCCGGTATTTTTGGCTGGGATATCGACTTTGCCCTGGATATCCGCGAAGGCGATACCTTTTCAGTCTTGTTTGAAGAGCGCTATGTCGAAGGCGAGCCCATAGGCCGCGGCAATATTCTTGCCGCCACCTTCTCCAACCTGGGTCAGACCTTCACTGCGGTCCGAAACAGCCAGGATGGCAAATATTACGATCCGGATGGCCGGGCGATGCAAAAAGCCTTCCTGCGCTCACCGGTGAACTTCCGCTACGTCAGTTCCAACTTTAACCCCCGCCGTCTGCACCCGGTGACCGGCCAGGTGAAAGCGCACCGCGGCACCGATTACGTGGCCCCGGTGGGGACACCTATTTGGTCGGCCGGTGACGGTGTGGTGATGAAATCGGCCTACAACCAGTTCAACGGTAATTACGTCTTTATCCGCCACAGTTCCACCTATGTCACCAAATACCTGCACCTGAGCAAACGCTTGGTGAAAACCGGCCAGCGGGTTAAACAGGGACAAACAATCGGCAAACTGGGCAGCAGTGGCCGGGTCACCGGGGCTCACCTGCACTATGAGTTTCTGGTCAACGGCGTACACAAGAACCCCAGAACCGTGTCTCTGCCTCAGTCAGACTCGCTGCAAGGCAAAGACAAAGCCGCCTTCAAGCAGCAAGCCAATGAACGTTTGGCTCAGCTTACTCAGCTGCGCCAGTTACTGGCCACCAATAGCAACGCCAGTTTAATACCGTCCAGAAGCTGATATTGAGATAACCCATTGGCAAACAAAAAAGCCGTCACCCAAGGTGACGGCTTTTTTTTGGCGTCGCATGTAACGGCTCTTTACACGCTAAAGGATGCACCGCAGCCACAAGTGGTGGTGGCATTCGGGTTGCTCACAAAGAAACGGGAGCCTTCCAGTCCTTCGGTATAATCAACCGTACCGCCAATGAGATACTGCAGACTCATAGGGTCAACCACCAGGGTGACGCCGCTGTTCTCTATGGTGGTATCGCCGTCATTCACTTTTTCGTCAAAGGTGAAACCATACTGGAAGCCACTGCAGCCACCGCCTGTGATATACACACGCAATTTCAGCTCAGGATTTTCCTCTTCCGCTATCAGCGCTTTCACCTTATTCGCTGCAACATCCGAAAAGTTCAGCGGGAAACTGGCATCGCTCATTAGCAACCTCTCAATTCATCTTCATGTTGGTCAACTGACCTTTGCGACGATTATCTAATACCTGACTGCTGCGTTCAAGTATTGACCACAAACGCGTCGTATAAGTGGGCGGCTCAACAAAAATGCCCTCTCGCCATTGAAATCGCATTTACGTACAATAGCGCCCTTATCACCAAAGGATGACAGGAAATAACCATGAGCAAATCGGCTGAATTATTTGCCAAAGCACAACACACCATTCCTGGCGGGGTCAACTCTCCGGTCCGCGCATTTGCTGGCGTGGGCGGCGATCCGCTGTTTATTGAGCGTGCCGACGGTGCCTATATTTTTGATGCCGATGGCAGAGCTTACATCGACTATGTCGGCTCCTGGGGACCTATGATCCTTGGCCACAACCATGTTGCCATCCGTGATGCGGTGATCGATGCCGCCCGTCAGGGTCTGAGCTTCGGTGCGCCGACCGAGATGGAAATCACCATGGCGGAACTGGTCTCTCAGCTGGTGCCATCGATGGAAATGGTACGCATGGTCAGCTCTGGCACCGAAGCCACTATGAGTGCCATTCGCCTGGCCCGTGGTTTCACCGGCCGCGACAAAATCATCAAATTCGAAGGCTGCTACCACGGCCATGCTGACTGCCTGCTGGTCAAAGCCGGTTCCGGCGCCCTGACCTTAGGCCAGCCAAGCTCGCCAGGTGTGCCGGCAGATTTCGCCAAACACACACTGACTTGCACCTTCAACAGCCTGGAATCGGTGCGTGAAGCCTTTGCTGAACACCCGGAGCAAATTGCCTGCATCATAGTGGAACCTGTGGCTGGCAACATGAACTGCATTCCACCTGTTCCGGGCTTCCTGCAAGGGCTGCGCGAGATCTGTGACGAGTTCGGCGCCCTGCTGATCCTGGACGAAGTAATGACAGGTTTCCGTGTCGCTCACGGCGGCGCTCAGGCTTACTACGACGTCAAACCGGATCTGACGACTCTGGGTAAAATCATTGGCGGCGGTATGCCTGTCGGCGCGTTCGGCGGCCGCCGCGAGGTCATGCAGTATATTGCACCGACCGGCCCTGTGTATCAGGCCGGTACGCTGTCGGGTAACCCAGTTGCCATGGCTGCCGGTTACGCTTGCCTGACGATCCTGACTCAGGAAGGCAATGAGAGACGTCTGGCGCAAACCACCCAACGTCTGGCTGAAGGTTTTCAGGCGCTGGCCGACAAATACGGCATCCCGCTGGTGACCAATCAGGTCGGTGCTATGTTCGGTTTCTTCTTTACCGATCAAGAAAATGTGCACAGCTACCAGGACGTTGCCCGCTGTGATGTAGAGCGATTCAAGCGTTTCTTCAACCTGATGCTGCAAAAAGGCGTGTATCTGGCACCTTCGGCATTCGAAGCCTGCTTTACCTCGCTGGCACACGGCGAGAAAGAAATCGACGCTACGCTGGAAGCGGCAGAATACGCGTTTGCGACTCTGGCACAAGAAGCCCAGTAAGGCGCGCATCTTAATCTGATTTCGCAAGGGCAGGAGAAATCCTGCCCTTTTCTTTGCTCTGCCCTTTACTCAGCCACTTGCACAGCCCACGGCATTTTGTGCAGCCTGCCCCCTGTGACAGAATGGCCCTCTTTTGTTCCGAACAGATGTCACTGAAATATCACAGAAATACTCACTGACGCCATTGCCAGCACCTCAACCGGATGCAATGATAAACAAATTGCAAACTGCTGAAGGACAACCCCGTGCCAAAACCTTTTCAAGCCCAGTCGAGACACTGGATGCTCATGGCTGCGTTGGCAGTGGCCACCTATGCCAGTTACCGCTTGATTGAGCCATATCTCGGCCCAATCGTCATGGCCTTTATCATTTCCCTGCTGTTCTATCCGTTGCACGCCAGAATTGAAAAGCGCTTTGGCCGGCCAAACCGCTCTGCCATTTTATCCTGCACCATACTGACCTTTATCATAGTGATCCCGGTGCTGGTCGTCTTCGCGTCCATTGTTCAGCAAGGCTCCGCTTTTTCCAAAGACAGCTACGCCTGGCTGACAACCGGCGGGCCCAAGGAAGTGCTGTCGCACCCTTACGCGCAAACTGTGCTGCATACCATCAATAAATGGTCGCCGTTTGAAAGCCTGGATGTGCACTCCATCGTTCAGAAGCTGGCGTCAGCGGCCTCTAAGCTGGGTACGCAGCTGCTGAACATCAGTGCCAAATTGCTGGGTGACGCCACTAACTTTGTGCTCAGCTTTCTGCTGATGCTGTTTGTGCTCTTCTTTCTGTTACGTGACCACGACAAAATTGTCGCTACTCTGCGCCATGTGTTGCCTTTATCGCGCAGCCAGGAAGATGCCCTGCTGACAGAAGTCGAGCAGGTGGCGAAATCCGCCGTCATGGGATCCTTCCTGACCGCGCTGGCACAAGGTGTCGCCGGCGGCTTTGCAATGTGGCTAGCCGGTTTCCCGGGACTGTTCTGGGGATCTATGATGGCGTTTGCCTCCTTTATTCCTGTGTTCGGTACGGCACTGATCTGGTTACCCGCCTCCTTGTACCTGCTGCTGATCGATCAATGGCAATGGGCGGTGTTTCTGATCGCCTGGGGCATTATTGTGGTTGGCTCTATCGACAATTTCGTTCGGCCGCTGCTGATGCAGGGCAACTCGGGCATGAATACCTTGTTGATTTTCTTCTCTATTCTTGGCGGCTTGCATCTGTTCGGGCTGATTGGCCTGATTTACGGACCGATCATTTTCGCGGTCACCTTAGTCTTGTTTAAACTCTATGAAACCGAGTTTAAAGACTTTCTCGACCAGCAGGATCAGAGCTAGTCACCCGTCGGTAGCCGCACCAACGGCTGCCTTTTCATACGGCCGGAATTGTGGAACAATTCACGCCCGGAATCAGAATCACCACAGAGGCTCTCATGTCTTCCAATGCGTCGACCTATAGTGCTGCCAGCCAGGTAGTTGCCCGTCAAATCGACTTTTTTACCGATCGCCATGTGCTGGTCGCCGGAGAACTGGACGATCTCTATCCGATAGAGCTGGCAGCCGTCGCCAGCAGTGTCCGGGTCTTCACCACCCACTATGGCCAGCATCTCAGCCTGAGCCGTTCCGGCAAGATCAGCAGCCATTTCGGTGCGGAACTGTCAGCCGACGATGCGCAGGGGGTCGACATGATCCTGCTCTACTGGCCGAAAGCCAAAGCCGAAGCCGAGTATCTGCTGGCGATGCTGCTGGCGCATTGCGGACCGGAAACCGAGATCTGCATTGTGGGTGAAAACCGCAGTGGCGTGCGCAGTGCCGAAAAAATGTTTGCCTCCTACGGCCCGCTCAATAAATACGATACCGCACGCCGGTGCAGCTTTTACTGGGGGCGCTGTCAGGAGCAGGCACCCGAGTTCAAGCTTGATGACTGGTTCCGCAGTTACACCCTGACGATTGGTGAACACACACTCACGATTCGTTCACTGCCGGGCGTGTTCAGCCTGGGCGAGTTTGATCAGGGTTCCCGTCTTCTGGTTGACAACCTGCCGGATCTGTCCGGACGTGTGCTGGATTTTGGCTGCGGCGCCGGTGTCATAGGTGCGGTGATGAAAACCCGTTTTCCGGATATCACACTGGATCTGGCGGATATCAGCGCCCTGGCCATTGCTTCTGCCAGAGAGACTTTCCGCGTCAACCACCTGGAAGGGGGTTTTATTGCCACCGATGTCTATCATTCGCTGCCGGAGCAATACGACTTTCTCATCAGCAACCCGCCCTTCCATGCCGGTTTGAAAACCTTCTATGCTGCCACTGAGCAGTTTATCGAACAGTCTCCGGCTCACCTGAGTGCTGGCGGGGAGCTGGTGATAGTGGCCAATAATTTTCTGCAATATCCGCCTTTGCTGGAACGTTGCCTGGGAGGCTATGACATTCGCGCCAGAAACAATAAGTTCTCCATTTATCACGCAAAAAAATAAGTCTGTTTGCCTGCCGTCTTTTGTGATGGCAGGCAATAAAATCCCTGCTTTTAGCGGCAAAGTCCGTCAAATCCGTCAAAATTGTGTCATAGCACACGCTTCATCCATGACTTCCTTGATTGTGAAAAAAAACTCAGTATAAACGGTAACTCAGCTGTAAAAGCCCCGCGTAAACTGCCCGTTCGCCGTCAAAACGGCTGGCTGCGTTTAGGCAAAAATGCCAGTGAGCGCTTTTGATAGCAGCACAGACAGATTTGTATCAGCAGATCAAAGGTCAGCCGGACATGCAAAATACCACCCGTTTTAAACGTCTCCAGCACACTCTGATGCTGGCTTTCCTGTTGCTGAGCCTGATCCCGCTCACCCTGTCTTCCTTGTTTTTCCTGCATTCACACACCCGGGATCTGGCCGAACAGAGTACCAGCCACCTGGCGTCATTGCGCGATAACAAACGCCAGCAGCTCAGTGCCTTTTTTACCGCGAAAGAATCTGAAATACAGAGCTTTGTTCGCTCTGAACTGGCCAACGCCAGTGGCGGGCGCTTCTACGGCATAGTCGGCGCCTTCCGCCAGTTAGGGGACATCAACCGCCTCAGCAAAGGCTCGACTAACGGCGAATACTTCAGTCGTACCCTGATCTCCCGGCCACCGTCCAGCGAAGTGGATAACACCTCCCCTGATTTTATCGTTCAGGAAAGGTATCGCCTGATCTACAAACGCTACCACTGGGCCTATGAGGAATATCTGAAACGCTCTGATTTCAGTGACCTGCTGCTGGTGGATCTCGATGGTAATGTGGTGTACACCTCTCGCAGCCCGGATTTGTTTGCAGCCCGTTTAGGGGCCGGCAGCGCGCACTACCCGGCACTCAGCCAGACTTACAGCACCATCAAAACCCTGACCGCCCAGTTCAGAGAGCGGCAATCTCGTAACAGCCACAGGGACTTAGGTGATCGCGAGCCAGAGCAGATGCCTATCGCCTTTACCGATTTTGCCGCCGATGGCGATAACCGGGAAGCGACCGCCTGGTTCGCCGCCCCGATCATTCAGCATGGCTACCTGCACAGTTACGCTTTCTTTAAACTGAGCAACCGCACCATTGCCGATGTCATGTCCAGCAGCAGTGAGGCCAATCAGTACGTCCAGACGCTGCTCATCGGGCAGGACCACAACCTGCGCCTGCCCAACGACGGTGACTTACCGGCAGAGCTGGCCAGTGCCGGCATTGATCATGCACTGGCAGGCCAGGCTGGCGTCGGCAGCTTACTGAACTTCAACAATATTCCTGTGCTGAGTGCGTACGCGCCCATTGACGTGCTCGGCAAC
This sequence comes from Photobacterium sp. SP02, assembly GCF_038519165.1. Taxonomy (NCBI): domain Bacteria; kingdom Pseudomonadati; phylum Pseudomonadota; class Gammaproteobacteria; order Vibrionales; family Vibrionaceae; genus Photobacterium; species Photobacterium sp. SP02. The sequence continues at coordinate 47,802 of NZ_JASJOJ010000004.1, read as the reverse complement.
AAATGGGCCCTGGTGGTTGAGCTGCCTGAGCAGGAAGCTTTCTCCCGTATCCACCAGTTAGAGGAATTTTTTCTCCTTGCCATTTTGGGCGCCGTTATACTGGTGACCATCACGGCGCACTGGCTGTCCAATTACATCACCGCCCCGTTGCTGCGCTTGACCTGGGCCGCCGAGCAAGTCTCAGCCGGCGATCTGGATCAAAAGATCACCTCGACCGATCGCCGTGATGAAATTGGCCGTCTGGCGATCAGCTTTGCCCGAATGCAACGCTCCATTCGCGAAAAAATCACCCTGATCCGCGAGCAAAATACCGAGCTGGAACACAACCTGGCCGTGATCCAGCAACAGAACGAAGAGCTGCAGGCGGCAGACAAGCTCAAAGACGAATTTCTGGCCACCACCTCCCATGAACTGCGCACCCCGCTGCACGGCATGGTCGGCATCGCCGAAGCCATGCTGGCCGGTGCCAACGGGCCGATCCAGCCGGATCAGCAACGCCAGCTGAACATGATCATCAGCAGTGGTCAGCGCCTGACCAAGCTGGTCGACGATTTGCTCGACTACCACAAAATGCGCTATGGCGATCTGGATATCCAGCCCCACGCGGTCGATCTGGCCGCGGCCAACCGTTTAGTGCTTGAACTGTCGGCACACCTGCTCGATGGCAAACCAGTGCGTATCATCAATCAGATCCCAGCGGATTTACCTCTGGTGATTGCTGACGAGCAACGCCTGGAACAGATATTGTACAACCTGGTGGGCAACGCCATTAAGTACACCTCAGAGGGCAAAATTATTCTTTCTGCTACTGTGCTGGAAAGCCAGGTCCGCATCCAGGTCGTCGATACCGGCCAGGGTATACCCGCTGAGCAACTGGAACACATTTTTGAACCCCTGGTGCAGGCCAACACAGGCTCGGCGAACTATCACCAGGGAGCCGGGCTGGGACTGTCCATCAGCCGTCAGCTGATTGAGCTGATGGGCGGCAGCCTGTATGTCAGCAGCCAGCCAATGATAGGGACGACCTTCAGCTTCACCCTGCCGCTGGCCACCAAAGAGGACATTGCCCGCAGCCAGCTCAGCACGCCGCAGCATGGCCATTTCCAGGCGCCGCGCCAGGATGCCAATACGGTCAATATTGATGACTTGCCTGATAATCCTGATGGCGAGCTCCTGCTGGTGGTCGACGATGAACCGGTGAACTTACAGGTCGTCACCAGCTTTTTACGCATTGCCGGCTATCGGGTGATCACCGCAGAAAACGGTCAGCAAGCCCTCAGTCTGATGGAAGCGCATCAACCGTCACTGGTGCTGCTTGATGTGATGATGCCGGGCATGAGCGGCTATGAAGTGTGCCAGCAGTTACGTACCCGCTACAGTTTGACTGAACTGCCGGTCATCATGCTGTCTGCATTAGGCCAAGTGCGGGACCGAGTCAAAGGCTTTGAATTTGGTGCCAACGACTACCTGACCAAACCCTTTAATAAAGACGAGCTGACTGCCCGGATCCGGGCCCACCTGCAAGCCGCCCAGACAGAAAGGCAGCGCACTGAAAATCAATGGCTGCAGCAGGAAATCCGCCACCGCGAACAAGTACAGCTGGCCCTGCTGGATACCCAGACACGTCTGCTGGGTCTGCTGGAATCCACCAGCGAGGCCATACTGTGCACCCGCGAAGACGGCCGCATCCGTTATGCCAATAATGCCGCCGGTCAACTCTTTCAGCGTGCGCCTGAGCAGCTGGAACGCTTGTCGATTCAGGATCTGCTGCTGACCCAGCTGCCTGAGGATATTGAGCAGAACCGCCATTACAGCGGCGACCTGAGCTATCGGATTCAGGATGGCAAGCAGACTCTGGCGACCGATCTTATCCAGCTGCCCGCCGAGTCCGGGCTCAGCCAGATGTTTATCTTTGACAGTCAGGGCCCCAGCTCAGTACAACGCATTGCGTTACTGGAAAATGCCGTGGATGTGCTCTCCGGTTTCGCGACAGATGGCGACAAACACAGCCTGCAGCGTTTACGCGACATGGGCGGCGAGTTCAGCCAGCTGGCCGACCGGCTGGATCATACTCAGCCGGATAAAGCCGATCAACTGAGACAAATGCTGGTGGATGTGATGAAAGACTGCCTGCAGTTCTGGGAAGCCTCCACCGGAAAAACCAAGTTTGATCTGGCAGAAGAAAGTGGCCTGTGGCGCGTGTACCTCGACAGGAGCACGCTGCAAACCCGTACCCTGGACAAATATTTACAGCTGGAAACCCTGCCGAAAACACCGCGCTGGCGCACCGTTCTCAACACGCTGGATTTTGTGCTGGAACGCTGTACCAAAGTGAGCCGGGACAGGGAAGCGATCCTTGAGATGCGCAACCGGCTTCAGCGTATGATCAGCCAGTAAGTTCAGCCGTTTCATCCCGGACAATGGGGAGCTCCCCCGTGTAAGATCGCCGCTGCTGGGTGAATGACTGTCATCTATGGCCTCAAATAACCCTATTTGATTAGAGGCTGGTTTGTATCACTCTGCGGCCCGGACAGCAATTCCGTCGCCCTCCGTACGCCACGTCATCAGTCTCTCATCCGCCATCAGTACCCCGCGTGCCATCAGCCTCCCGTGCGCTATCAGTTCGCCATACCATCAGCCTCCCATCCGCCATCAGCCGCTCAGCCACGCGCCGCACCATGCGCGTTTTTCAGATCGCGGCTCATGCCACAGTTCTCGCCCCTAAATCGCCCGTCAGTGAATTCTCGTGACGAAAAATAAGCTTAGTTTTCACCCAACATAAAGTACAAACTGCCACCATCTGGTGATGAAAAAATCGCCTGAACTGCCACAAACCAAGGGCGACTAATGATAAATTTCATGATATGAGATGCCAATCACAACAAAATCTTCACAAAAAATTTCCGTTTGAAAATAAGGGCTTTTACGTTCAAAGCCAGTGAACTTCATTGTTAAAATAAAAACTAACCTATTAATAATAATGAAATATTTCGATAGTAAGTACTCATATGAGGATAGTTATCAATTCGGTTTAAGGATAGAATGGCTGGCATTTTTCCGTAGAATAGCGGACGATTTTTACGTTTTTGACAGCAAGCTCAGCGTTTTTGACGTTTTTAACGTGCAATGCAATTGACGATTCACGCCCGAAGTCGTTTCCTTAGGGCACTGAGTGTCCACAGGCCATCTGCACCAGGTCGCTTTACTCAACCGGTCCAGAGTGGATTACCAGCCCCACCATAGATGGAGGGGAACCTAAGTGAAACGTAAACCCTACAAAGCAAAGAGTAAGGAACAGCTATGCTTGCCAACATAAAGAAAACAAAGGTAACACTTGCCATCCTGGCCGCGGCTGCCGCTGCCATGACTTCTCCTGCGATGAGTGCTGAGCGCAGTGAGCTGACCATCGTGCCCGATTTTTATCCGACTCTGGTACGTAACTTCAACCCATATTTGCAAACCAACCTGCGTACCACCACAGACTTCGTATTTGAGCAACTGGTCATTTTCAACCAGATGCACGGCAACGAGCCTGTCATGCGTCTGGCGAAAGATTTCTATATGTCTGACGACCTGCTGCAAGTCACTTTTGTGATTCGTGACGGCGTTCAGTGGTCAGACGGTAAACCCTTTACTGCCAAAGACGTGGCCTTCACCTATGAGCTGCTGAAAAATCACCCTGCGCTTGACCAGCGCGGTATCATCAAGTGGGTGAAAGATGTCAAAGTTGACGGCAACAAGATCACTTTCGATCTGACTGAAGCCAACTCCAACGTACCGTATGAAATGTCTTTCGTTTCGATCGTACCTGAGCACATCTGGAGCAAAGTGAAAGAGCCTGAAACCTTTGCCAACGAAAATCCGGTAGGTACAGGTCCGTTCACTGAAATCGACACTTTCACCCCTCAGCTGTACATTCAGTGCCGTAACCCGCACTACTGGGATAACGCTAACCTGGATGTAGACTGTCTTCGTATGCCTCAGATTGCCAACAACGACCAGTTGCTGAGCAAAGTCATTGCCTCTGAGCTGGATTGGACTTCATCGTTCATCCCGGACATCGACAGCACGTACGCGGCCTCTAACCCGAACCACAAATACTGGTATCCGGCGTCCGGCACCCAGGCCTTCATGCTGAACTTCAAGTCGCCAAAAGCCGGTAACAACGAAGCCATCAACAATGTAGACTTCCGTCGTGCTTTCTCTATGGCCATTGACCGTCAAACCATTATCGACATTGCCTTCTATGGCAGCGGTACACCAAACCACTATGCGTCTGGTCTGGGTGACGGTTTCAAAGCCTGGTCTGACAATGCGGTTTACAACAAGTACAAAGATTTCAACACCTACAACCTTGATAACTCAAAAGCCCTGCTGAAAAAAGCCGGCTTTAAAGACATCGACGGCGACGGTTTCGTTGAAACACCAAGCGGTAAAAAGATTGAGCTGGATGTGCAATCTCCGAACGGCTGGACCGACTTCAACAACACAGTACAGCTGGCGGTTGAACAACTGCAGGAAGCCGGTATCAAGGCTAACGCACGTACCCCTGACTTCGCTGTGTATAACGAAGGCATGATCAAAGGGACGTATGACGTGGCGTACACCAACTACTTCCACGGTGCGGATCCGCATCTGTACTGGAACAGTGGTTACAACTCCCGCCTGCAGGGCGAAGGAAACCCGCGTTTTGCCATGCACTTCTTCAAGAATGCCGAGCTAGACAAACTGCTGGATGGTTTCTACAAAACAGCCAACAAAGACGAGCAGAAGAAAATGGCCAATCAGATTCAGGCAATCATTGCTGAAAATCAGATCACCATTCCTGTGATGTCCAGTGCTGATATGTTCCAGTACAACACAAGCCGCTTCACTGGCTGGTGGAACGAGAAACACCCGAACGGTCGTCCAATGGTTTGGGCTGGCGTTCCAGAGCGTTTACTTCAAGTCATTGACCTGAAACCAAAATCATAATTATTGCTTAATTTGCGGTGCGTGTTCTGCGCACCGCCTCTTCCCCCACACTGTATAAAGTATGGCGCCTGGCGTCAGGGGGTTTTTCGTCCAGAGTTCAGCCCAGAGTCGTAAGTCACTGGTTGGGAAAGGTGTGAGTTATGGGATTTTTTCTACGTCGTTTATCGTTCTACCTGGTTGCCTTGCTGTTTGCAGCCACGTTGAACTTCGCAATTCCCCGGGCGATGCCCGGCGATCCGGTGACAATGATGTTTGCCAATGCTTCCGTTCAGGTGACTGCCGAGCGTATCGAAGCAATGAAAAAACTGCTTGGCTTTGATGAAGCCCAGGTCTGGTACCAACAATATTTCACCTATATCAAAAGTATCCTCAACTGGGATCTGGGTATTTCAATCAAATTTTATCCGCAGACCGTGACCGAAATATTGGGCGGGGCGGTCGGCTGGTCAATGTTCCTGGCCGGTTCTGCTGTCATCATGGCCTTCTGCATCGGCTCTGTGCTGGGTATTTTCGCCGCCTGGAAACGCGGCAGTAAATATGACGCCTTTGTGTCTCCCGGGATGCTGGTGATCCAGGCCGTACCGCCTGTGGTTATCGCGATGCTGGTGCTCTTTACCTTCGGCATGGGCCTGAAATGGTTCCCGACCAGCTATGCCTATACACCGGGCACTTTGCCAGACTGGACCAGCCTGGCTTTCTATAAAGACGTCCTGTACCACGCGGTACTGCCGCTGCTGTGTGCCACCGCCATTCAGATCGGCGGCTTTTTGATCAGCATGCGTAATAACATGATCAACCTGCTCAACGAAGACTATATCACCATGGCCAAAGGCAAAGGGTTGAATGAAAACCGCGTGGTTTTCAACTATGCCGCCCGTAATGCCATGCTGCCGAGCGTAACGGCACTGTCAATGGCGCTGGGAATGGCGATTGGCGGACAGCTGATTGTCGAAATCATCTTTAACTATCCGGGCCTGGGTACTGTGATGCTCAATGCCATTCACGCCCGTGACTATCAGGTACTGCAAGGTCAGCTGCTGATCATGACGCTGTTTATGCTGTTCTTTAACTTCCTGGCCGATCTGCTGATTGTGGCACTGGATCCTCGCCTGCGTAAGGGAGGCAAATAATCATGAAAGCTTTAATCAAACTCCTATCCAACAACAATAAAGCACTGGCTGGCTTAATCATTATCAGCTTATTTGTCCTGGCCGCTGTGTTTGCACCTTTGATCACTAAGCATGAGCCTGACCGCCGTACCGGCAATCCGCACGAGTATCCGGCCTTTATCGTCAAGGCGGCACAGAACAACCCGGACAGCTGGGTGGCGCAGAACCTGGCCGATAACAACCGGACCCTGAAGTTATCGAAAAAAGCAGACCATGTACTGGGCACCTCACGTATGGGCCGTGATATCTGGTCTCAGCTGGTTTACGGCGCCCGTACGTCTCTGGCGGTCGGTTTCGGTGCCGGTCTGATGGTCTGTTTCCTGGCAACAGTGATCGGTGTGTCTGCCGGTTACTTTGGCGGACGGATCGACGACACCCTGACCGCGGCGATGAATATCATGCTGGTGATGCCTCAGCTCCCCATTTTGTTCGTCATCGCTGCCTTTATCGGCCAGGCCGGACCGCTGACGATTGCCGTGGTTATCGCCCTGACCTCCTGGGCATGGGGCGCACGTGTGGTCCGGGCGCAAACCCTGTCGCTGCGCGAAAAAGAGTTCGTCAAAGCGGCTGAAGTTCTGGGCGAATCCTCCTGGCGCATCATCTTTGTCGAAATTCTGCCTAACCTGATTTCGATTATCGGCGCCAGCTTCATCGGCTCTGTAATGCTCGCCATCATGACAGAAGCCACCCTGTCATTCCTTGGCCTGGGCGATCCGAACTCTATCAGCTGGGGCGTGATGCTGTACAACGTACAGACCTCTTCCTCTATGCTGGTTGGCGCCTGGTGGGAGCTGCTGGCACCCTGCGTGGCCCTGACGCTGATTGCGATCGGACTGGCGATGCTGAACTTCGCCGTGGATGAGATTGCCAACCCGCAGCTGCGTTCGCACAAAGGCTTGCGCCGCTGGCAGAACATGGCCAAGAAAAACCAACAGGCACAACCTGCCACCGCAACGACCGTTAAGCCTGCACTGCAAGGAGGAGAGAAGTAATGACGACTCCACAAATTTCAATTCGCAACCTGTGCGTCGATTATATTACCGACGCCGGTGATGTCCGCGCCGTCAACGATGTCAGCTTTGACATAGGTAAAGGTGAAGTCTTCGGACTGGCAGGTGAGTCTGGCTGTGGTAAATCCACCGTTGCCTTTTCCCTGATGCGCCTGCACAAGCCGCCTGCGTTTATTACTGCCGGTGAAGTGCTGTTCGACGGTCACGGCGACATACTGACCTTCAGTGACCAGAAGCTGAACAGCTTTCGCTGGAGTGAGATTTCTATGGTCTTCCAGAGTGCGATGAACGCCCTCAACCCGGTACTGACCATGGAAGAGCAGTTCTGCGATGTGATTATGCGTCACACCAACATGACCCGGGAGCAGGCCGTGCGCCGCGCTCAGGGATTGCTGGAGATCGTTGATATCCACCCGGACCGACTGAGTGATTACCCCCACCAGTTTTCCGGCGGTATGCGCCAGCGCCTGGTGATCGCCATTGCCCTGGCACTGAACCCCAAGCTGATCATCATGGACGAACCGACGACGGCCTTGGATGTGGTGGTACAGCGCGAGATCCTGCAAAAGATCTATGCCCTGAAAGAAGAATTCGGTTTCGCGATTTTGTTCATCACCCATGACCTGTCTCTGATGGTCGAGTTCTCCGATCGCATCGGCATCATGTATTCCGGTGAGCTGGTCGAAGTCGCGCCGTCAAAGCAGATTCTGCAATCCCCGTTCCACCCTTACACCCAGGGTTTGGGCAGCTCGTTTCCGCCACTGACCGGGCCAAAAACCCGTCTGACCGGCATTCCGGGCAATCCGCTCAACCTGCTGGAAGTGCCTCAGGGCTGCCGTTTCCAGGCGCGCTGCAGCCAAGCGCACGACACCTGCTTCTCGCAAAGCACACAGCTTCGCCAACTGGAACCCGGCCGTTTTAGCAACTGCCACCTGTACAACAAGTTATAACAAGAAGGATCGGAGGCAAAATGAGCAATCCAGTCGGAACACCCATTATCGAAGGGAAGAACCTGGTCAAAGACTTTTCGGTCAACAGTAACTCGCTGAAAAAATCCAAGATGCGGGCACTGAATCAGGTGTCGTTCAAAATGTACAAAAGTCGCGGCCTGGCGGTAGTGGGAGAATCCGGTTCCGGTAAATCCACCACAGCGAAAATGATCGCCAAAATGTACGAGCCCACTTCAGGGGCTATCGAATATTTCGGTCGTGACATTCAGGACATCACAAAAAAAAGCGAGCTGATGCAATACCGTCAGGGGGTACAAATGGTCTGGCAGGATCCGTTCGGATCGCTCAACCCGACCCATACTATTTTTCACCACCTGGCACGCCCCTTACTAATCCACAACAAGGTCAGCCGGGGCAATAAAAAAGAGCTGGAAGAAAGAGTCTATGAGCTGCTGGAGCAAGTCGGGCTGATCCCGCCCAAAGCCACAGCCGAAAAGTATCCACATCAGTTATCCGGCGGACAGCGTCAGCGCGTCAACCTGGCCCGCAATATCGCGGTCGGTGCCGAAGTGGTGCTGGCCGATGAGCCGACCTCCATGCTGGATGTCTCTATTCGTGCCGGTGTCCTTAACCTGATGGAAGAAATGAAGTTTGAGCGCGAGATGGCGCTGCTTTATATCACTCACGATATCGCCACTGCGCGTTATATCGCCGAAGATCTGGCCGTGATGTACGTCGGCCACATGGTGGAATGGGGAGATACCGAAGAGATCATCCATCACCCGCAGCACCCTTATACCCAGTTGCTGGTCTCAGCGGTGCCGGATCCGAGCAAGTCGATCCATGAGCCGCTAGCGGGTAACAAAGGGGATATTCCGCTGTGGACACCTGACAGTGTCGGCTGTCCGTTTGCAGGACGTTGTGTCCACGCGACCGAGCAGTGCCGTCAACGCCTGCCAGAAGTCACGCAGTTGGCGGAAAACCATTTTGTCCGCTGCTATTTGTTCGATAGCTGATTGCAACGTCGAGAACTTATTGCAGCGAACATCGCTGAAAAATCGACAATAACTCACAACAACAAAGGAAAGCTATGCAGTTGTTAATCAACCATCTCGGTTATGAACGCACAGGTAATAAGGTTGCCATAGTTCAGCATCAGGCCGCTTTATCCCTGACGCAGGCGACCCTGATCCGCAGTAACGACCGACAAGCTGTGATGCAACTGCCGCTCTCTCAAAGCCAGCGCACAGATCAGTGGCACACAGGTACGGCAACACCCATCGATTTCAGTGCCTGGCAGGAAGCCGGACGCTACCGGATCCGCTTCGGTGATCTTGAGTCTTCTGACTTTGAGATCGCAGACGGCTTGCTGATGCAGCGTACTTTCAGTGATGTGCTGCACTATTTCAAATCCCAGCGCTGCGGCGGCAAATTCGATCAGCATGATCATGCCGTCCCGCTGTTTGGCCATCAGGACACAGTCGTCGACGCCCATGGTGGCTGGTACGACGCCTCGGGCGATGTCAGTAAATACCTGAGTCACCTGTCCTATGCCAATTACCTCAATCCGCAGCAGACGCCTATGGTGGTGTGGAATATGCTCACCGCCTTTGAGTCGCTGCAGGGTGATCCCGCTTTTGCGGATTTTTCCCGCGTCCGCCTGATTGAAGAGGCACTTTTTGGCGCGGAATTTTTACTGCGGATGCATGCACCGCAGGGTTATTTTTATATGACAGTGTTCGATAAGTGGAGTAAGTCCACCGGGCAACGGGAGATTTGTAGCTATTCAACTCAGGAGGGCATCAAAGCTGACAGCTATCAGGCCGCTTTTCGTCAGGGCGGCGGCATGGCGATCGCCGCCCTGGCCGCAGCGGCCAGGCTGGTACGCAGTGCGGCGGTGATCAAACTGGATCTGGGCGAGGTGAAACATACCGACGCCTATCTGGAATCGGCCCAGACGGCTTACTGGCACCTTAAAACTCACAACAGCCAATATCTGGATAATGGTGAAGAAAACATCATTGACGAATATTGCGCGCTGCTGGCGGCGGTCGAGCTGAGCAAAGCGACCGATCAAACCCGCTATCTCAGCGAAGCCCGTTACTGGGCCGATCGACTCGCTGCCCGTCAGCAGTCTGATAACCAGCAGCAGCATTACTGGAGCGCGAACGCTGATGGCAGCCGGCCGTATTTTCATGCCGCGGAAGCGGGTCTGCCGGTCATCAGTTTGCTGCAGTATTTACAGATTGAATCGGATCAGCACCGCCTGAACGCCATAGAAGAGGTGCTGGACAATGCACTGTATTTTGAACTGAACATCACCCAGTCGGCCGCGAATCCGTTTGGCTATCCGCGCCAGTATGTCAAAGCGGTGGATGGCGACAAGCACAGTGCCTTCTTTATTCCGCACAATAACGAAAGCGGCTACTGGTGGCAGGGAGAAAATGCCAGACTCGGCTCTCTCGCCGCCATGGCCTTCATGGCTGCCCCTGTTGTGCACAGCAGTGAACTGAGCCAGCGGCTGAAAGATTATGGTCATCAGCTCCTGAACTGGGTGCTGGGCCTCAACCCCTTTGATATGAGCATGCTGGACGGACACGGCCGCAATAATCCTGTCTATCTGCCTGAGCTAGGGTTTTTCAATGCCAAAGGCGGTATCTGCAATGGCATTACCTCGGGTTTTGACAATGAAGCGGATATTGCCTTTGCGCCGCCGGCCCAGGCCAACGACATGCTGCAGAACTGGCGCTGGGGGGAGCAATGGATCCCGCATGCCGCCTGGTATCTGCTAGCTATCGTGATGCAATGTAAGGAGCGCCGCCATGGCTGATGATTTGCGTTTTCTGGTCGGTATTGACGGCGGTGGCACCTCTTGCCGGGCACGCCTTTGCGATCAAAACGGCCGGATACTGGCTGAAGCTAAAACCGGCAGTGCCAATATTCTGCTCGGCGCGGAAGTTGCCATGGCATCAATACAAGATGCGATTGCAACCGCTGCGGCACAAGCCGGCCTGACCGAAGGCGACTTTTCTCACCTTGCTGTCGGTCTGGCACTGGCTGGCGCCGAACATCGCAAAGCCTGGTACGACTTCATGGCCCAGCCGCATCCCTATGGCCGGATGGTGCTCAACACCGACGGCTACGGCGCCTGTCTGGGCGCCTGGAACGGGCAGGACGGCGCCATATTCATTGCCGGTACCGGCTCAGTCGGCATTCTGCGCCGCGGCAAGGAGATCACTGTGCTGGGCGGGCGGGAATTTCCGATTTCCGATCAGGGCAGCGGCGCCGTCATGGGTCTGCGGCTCATTCAGCAAGTGTTGCTGAGCGTTGACGGCATCGTGCCTCAGACCGAGCTGGTCCGCCATGTGCTGGCTCACTTCGGACAGGATGTCGATGCGATTGTCGAATGGTCAAAAACCGCCCGTCCTTGCGATTATGGCCAGTTTTCCCCGCAGATTTTCCGGCTGTCAGAGCAAAACGACAGCCTGGCGGTAGCATTGCTTCAGCAGACGGCCACAGATATCGAGATGTGGCTCAACGCCCTGCTGACCCGCGGTGCAGACCAAGTGTGTCTGATGGGCGGCATCGGCGAGCGCATCGCCCCCTGGCTGACACCCGCAATTCAACGCCGACTGGCTGCTCCGCAGGGAGATGCCATGGCTGGCGCAATACTGATCGCCCAGGGCGATCATAACCTGTATCCATTATAAGGGGCTATCATGAGCTATCGCCTTGATTTAACTGTTATCAATCAAACCGATACGGAATCCCGCTTCGCGCTGACCTTACACAATCTGGGTGATCAGGCGCTGGAAGCCTGGTCCCTGGCATTTATCCTCAGTCGCTGGATTGAACCGGCTTCGGTCTCTCGCGGCGTACTGCAGCAGACTGGCAGCTACTGTACCCTGTCAGCCTCAGACGCTGCCGCGCTGGCACCCAACAGCCATTTCTATACCGAGTTTTCCATCAAGACCCCGCCACTCACCCTGCATGGTGACGGCGTGATCGACGCCTGCCTGTATGCCAATCAGCAAGGCGAAGCACTGCCGGTCACTGTGACCCCGGTGAACCTCAAACACCCGGTGCAGGACCGACAGACGGTCGCCTTGCCTGCGCCCAAGCCGATTAACCTGATCCCGGCTCCTGCCAGTCTGAAAACCTTGCCGGGCGAATTCCGTTTTACCCGCGATACCGCGCTGGCGGAATTTCCTGACGCCGCACAGGGCAGTGTGAACTGGCTGCAACAGGAACTGGCCCACTGGCTCGACACACCACTGCAGGTCAGCTCCGGCGGCAATATCCACTATCAGGCACGCGCCGATCTGGCTGAAGGCGCTTACCATATGCTGGTCGAACCCGATCACATCTGGCTTGAAGCCAGTTCAGCCGCCGGTTTCAGCCATGCCACAGCCAGTCTGCTACAGTTACTGCCTGCTCAGCCGACGCATCAGATTGAGCACTCGCTCAGCGTGCCAATGGTGGAAATTAACGATCAGCCGCAATACGGCCACCGCGGCATGATGCTGGATTGTGCGCGCCATTTTCACTCCGTTGCCCGGATCAAAAAACTGCTTGATCAGCTTGCCCGCTATAAGTTCAATACGTTCCACTGGCACCTGACCGACGATGAAGGCTGGCGCATCGAGATAGAAGCCTACCCTGCCCTGACTGAGATCGGGGCATGGCGCGGACCGCAAGAGCAGTTGGTTCCGCAGTTTTCGACCGTTGATCGCCGTTACGGCGGCTTTTACACCAAGCAGCAGATCCGGGATATCGTCGCCTATGCGGCTGATCGCGGCATTCAGGTGATCCCGGAAATCGATATTCCCGGCCATTGCCGGGCAGCCATTAAATCGCTGCCGGAGCTGCTGGTTGATGAAGCGGATCGCTCGCAGTACCGCAGCATCCAGAATTATTCGGACAATATTCTGTCACCGGCTCTGCCTGGGACTTACACCTTTCTGACCACAGTGCTGGATGAAGTCTGCGAGTTGTTCCCTGCACCTTTCCTGCATGTGGGGGCAGACGAAGTACCCAACGGTGTCTGGACCGACAGCCCGGCGTGTCGCGAGCTGATGGCCGCAGAGGGTTATGAAGACCCGTTTGAGCTGCAAGGCCATATTTTGCGCTTTGTTGAAAACTACCTGGCTCAGAAAGGCAAGCGCATGCTCGGCTGGCAGGAAGTGGTCAAAGGCGACAAAGTCAGTCAAAACACCATAGTGATGCCGTGGATGAATGAGCAGGCCGGACTGGACTGTGCAGGCAAAGGCTACCAGGTCATCATGCAGCCCGCGCAGTACACCTATCTGGATCTGGCGCAGGGACATGCCGCCGAGGAAGCCGGGGCCAACTGGGCCGGGATCTTACCGCTGGAAACCGTGTACAGCTATCGCCCGCTGGCCGAGCTGGAGCCAAGCGATCCCAGACTGAATCAAATCATGGGTATTCAGTGCGCGTTATGGTGTGAGCATGTCTACAGCCAGGCAAGGTTTGAATACCTGCTCTATCCCCGCCTGCTGGCGGTCAGTGAAGTGTGCTGGTGCCCGCCGGATCAGCGTGACTGGGATGATTTCAAAGCCCGCCTGCATGGCCAGCTGAACTATTTAGACCGGGTGGGAGTGAACTACCGCCAGGGTTAACAGAACATGTCCAGAGCCCGTCACAGTGGTGAGCTGCGGGTGGGTTCTGTCGTGTGTCGTGAAGTGTCTTTTACATCCTATATGGTTGTGTTGGCAATAAGTTCGGGGACCTCTGGTCCCCTTTTTTTCCTCTGCCACCTGCCGGATGACTGGCTCAGTGTTGCGTGAATCACCCGCACTCAGGGCCGTTAAATACTCTCGCCCAACTCAATTTTCACATCCAGGGTAATCACCTTCTCTGTCGCCGGCTCACCGCGCAGCCGCTGTAGGATCTGCTCGGCGGCGACATAGCCAATCCGCTCACGCGGTGTGATCACTGTGGCCAGACGCGGCACCATCACCTGACTGATGTCATGGCCGTGAAAACCGGCCACCGCCATTTGCGCCGGCACCTGAATACCTAACCGCTGGCATTCATAAATCGCCCCGATGGCCAGGTCATCATTGGTACAGAAAATACCGTCGGCATCCGGATATTTTGCCAGTGACTGCCGCAGTAAACCGGCGCCTAAGCTGAACGAGGAGGCTTCCTCGGTCTGAATGCTGCGTGGCACCAGCCCGTGTTTTTGCATCACCTGCTGATAACCGGTAAAGCGCAAGTGGGTCCGGGCATCCATCCGGGCAGCAAAATACACGATATGGCGGCGACCGCGGGCGATCATCTGCTCTGTCATCGCCTCAGCGGCGGCCTGATTATCAAACCCCACCGCCTGAGCGATGGCCGGGGAAACCGAATCCATGATTTCCACCACAGGCACCCCGGCGGTATCGAGCATTTTTCGCGCCCGCTCGGTATGCACGCTTTCCGACAGAATAATGGCATCCACATTGTAGGACAGCAGGGAGGCGATGTTTTTCTCTTCTATTTCAGCGCTATAACCATAGTGTGCCAGCATGGTCTGATAACCGGCAGGACCGGTGACCTTTTCAATGCCCCGGATCACTTCCGCAAAGACCTGATTGGTGAGTGAGGGTACCAGCACGCCAATGGCATAACTTTTGGCATTGGACAAAATATCGGGGGCGCGATTGGGAATGTATCCCAGCTCCTCGACAGCGGCGGCAATTTTGCTCTGCAAGGCCGCTGAAACCTGACTGGGATCGCGCAGGTAACGACTGACCGTCATCTTAGTCACTCCGACCAGGTTCGCAACATCCTGCAAAGTCGGGCGTTTATTTTTGGTTGTCATGGTATTTTTCATGTGTCGGATTGGGCTAAACAAGCCCAAGATTACCACAAGCGCCTGTTGTGATTTGTAACCTGGCGCAAAAAGAAACAGGCCCTGAGGCCTGTTTGCATTACACTTTGCGTTGCACGCGCGGGGACTGACTCCAGCTCAGATGGAAGGCGTCAGTCTCTGGCTGATCAATGCGGGAATAGCTATGGGCGCCAAAGTAATCGCGCTGGGCCTGTAACAGATTGGCCGGCAGCACATCGCTGCGCAGGGTGTCAAAGTATTGCAGCGCTGAGCTGATCCCCGGCATGGCAACACCGGCCAGGCTGGCAGCCGCAACGGCTTTACGCCAGTTTAACTGACGCTCAGTGAGCTGAGTGCGGAAATGACCGGCTAACAGCAGGTTGTCCAGCGCCGGCTGCTGCTCGAAGGCACGGCTGATATCCTGCAGGAAAATAGCGCGAATAATACAGCCGGCGCGCCAGATCCTGGCGATAACGGCGTAATCAAGCGGCCATCCCTGCCCGGCAGCTGTGGTTTTCATCAGCGCAAACCCCTGTGCGTAGGTACACAGCTTGGCGCAGTAGAGTGCATCATGCAGCTGGGCGATCAGCTCGGTTTTATCCAGGGTCTGAGCGTCATCCGCGACCAGTGGCAGTGATTTGGCCGCCTGCACACGCAGAGATTTCATCCCGCTCATCGCGCGGGCAAACACCGCCTGGGCAATCGTCGGCGCCGGGCTGGCGACTTCCAGGCTGTTGACGGCCGTCCACAAACCTGTGCCTTTCTGCCCGGCTTTATCCAGGATCATTTCCACCAGCGGCCGGTCAGAGTCCGGATCCTGCTGCTGCAAAATATCGGCACTGATTTCCATCAGATAGCTGTTCAGTACGCCCTGGTTCCAGCTGGCAAAGATCTCGCCTATCTCGGCGGCAGGCATCCTGAGCTGCTGGCTGAGGAACTGATAGACCTCGCAGATCAACTGCATGTCGGCATATTCAATACCGTTATGCACCATTTTCACGTAATGGCCGGCACCGTCCGGTCCCAGGTAAGCCGCGCAGGCTTCGCCCTGACTCAATGGCGGCAGCGGCTGACCCGCGCTGTCGACCTGCGCGGCGATGGCTGTCCACATCGGGCCGACCTGACGCCAGGCTTCGGCACTGCCGCTGGCCATCAAAGCCGGGCCATGGCGGGCACCTTCTTCACCGCCCGACACGGCTGTGCTGAAAAACTGGAACTGGCCCTTAAACCGCTTATCGCGGGCCAGGGTATCCGTCCACAGGCTGTTGCCGGTATCAATCACTGTATCTTGTGGTTCCAGTCCGGCCTCCAGCAAATCCGATATCACGGCATCGACCGGTTTTCCTGCCGGGACAGACAAGGCAATCACCCGCGGCGTCTGCAACGCCGCCAATACCTGATGCAGAGAATCACAGGCAGTAAATGGCGCTTTCGCCAGCTTTTCAGCCTGCTGCCAGGCTTGCTGCACCAGGGAGGTCTGCAGATCAAAGCCGGCCACCGCAAAGCCGTGTTCCAGCAGGTTCAGCGTCAGGTTTCGCCCCATCACGCCTAAACCAATCATGGCAATATTGCACTGGGTTGATGTCATTCTTTTTCCTTTTACTGCAATGAGTGACTCAAAATAGCTCTGCCTTGTCAGGCCGGCGACAGTCGGGTGAGAATATCCTGCAGCACCTCGTGCTGCGACTGACGGATATCGATAAACAGTGCTTCATCCTGCTCTGGCTCAACCAGAGTCGCAAACTGGCTTTCCAGCATAGTGCGGCCATTAAAATAATGATCCGCACGCTGCTGGTGGCGGTTCCAGATAGTGTCAAAATCCCCCTGGAGGTAGACAATTTCCAGCCCGTCTATCCCGGCGCGCAACTGACGGCGGTATTCAGGTTTCAGCGCAGAGCAAGCCAGCACCGCATTGGGGGCATCCCGCAACAACTGGTTGAGCCGTGCCAGCCACTCAGCCCTGTCTTCATCATTGAGCGGCACGCCTTCACTCATTTTTCGGACATTGTCCGGCGAGTGAAAATCATCGCCATCAAAAAAGCGCAGCCCCAGTGCCGTCGCCAGCGTGCTGCCTATCAGGCTTTTACCGCACCCTGATACGCCCATTACAATTATCTTTTTTGGTTTCATCGCCATTATCCCAGCCCTGCTCACAGTGCAGGGCAGTTCCTTATTGTTATTGTTCTTTTCTTAACGCCACCACAGCGCAAGCTGCGGGAAAACAATCACCAGCGTCAGTGCAATCAGCTGAAGGCCGATAAAAGGCAGCAGAGAGCTGAAGATTTCGCCTAAACTGATATCTTTTGGCGCCACCGATTTGAGATAGAAAGCTGCCGGGCCAAAGGGCGGAGACAGGAAAGAGACCTGCATGTTGAGGCAGAACACTACGCCGAACCAGATCGGGTCCATGCCCAGCCCGGTAATAATGGGCACAAAGATAGGCATGGTCAGCAGCGCAACCCCGACCCAGTCCAGGAACATACCCAGTACCAGCAGGATCACCATCATGATCAGCAGGGTCATGGTGGCACTGCCGCCACTGAAGGCCAGAATGGTTTCTTCAACGAAATCAATGCCGCCCATCAGGTTGTACACACCGACCAGCGCACTGGCGCCGATGCCGATCCACATGATCATGCCGCAGGTACGCATGGTCGCAATGGCACTGTCTTTGAGCATGTTCCAGCTCATTTCGCGCCGGATCACAGCGCTGATCATAATGCCGACCACACCCAGCGCAGAGGCTTCCGTAACTGACGCCACACCGGTGTAAATACTGCCGAGCACAACACCGACCGACAGCAGCGGAAAAAATAAGGCTTTGAAATAACTGATATCCCTGGCGGCATCTTCCGCCAGCTCTGCCTCGGTTGGCAAAGGGGCCAGCGCAGGATTGAGCTTGCAGCGGATCAGAACATAGCCGATGTACATCAGTGCCAACAGCAGGGCGGGCAGGAAAGCCGCTTTGAACAGATCACCAATCGACACACTGGCCGTCAGACCATAGATGATCAGCACAATGCTCGGCGGCAGCATAGTGCCCAGCGCGCCGCCGGCGCAGGTGGTACCGATCGCCAGCTTGCGGTCATAGCCCAGACGCAGCATTTGCGGCAACGCCAGAATGCCCAGCAGCACGGTTTCGCCACCGATCACGCCCGACATGGATGCCAGCACCACGGCCACCAGCAAGGTCTGCACCGCGACACCACCACGGACACGACGGCCGACAGATTTCATGGCATCAAAAAGATCGCGGGCGATGCCGGAGCGGTCAAGCAGCGCCGCCATCAGCACGAACATAGGCACGGCGAGGAAAATATAGCCGTCAACAAACGAATACATCCGGCTGGTGACCAGCGGCAAGGCATCCGGGCCAAACCAGCCCAGGGTAAAGATCAGTGCTACCAGGCCGGTGACAAACGCCAGCTGCATCCCGGTCAGCAACAAGGCAATCATCAGCCCCAGCATCAGCAGGCTGCCGTAGCCGATCCCCATTGACGATAACTCAAACATCTTTCTTCCTCAGTCCACGGATTTCAGCGATCAGGTGCAACAGAAACTGCACAGACAATACACACAGGCAGATAAAAATGATCCCTTTGAGCAAAGCGGGAAAAGGAGGGTTCCAGGCAGAGCCTGAGGTTTCCAGACGCATTTCGCCCCACGGGGTGATCCAGGCTTCACGGGCCATGGTGTACGAGGCCCATGACATCAGCACAGAAAACAGCAGTCCCATCACATGATGGAACACATTGAGGTACTGACGCGTGCGTGGTGACACCATGTCGTACAGCAGGACCACACGCACGTGCTTGTTGGTCGCCATGGCATACAGGCCACCGACAATAAAGAGAGAACCGCCAAGAAACGACGCGGTTTCATGCACCCAGATAGTCGGCGAATCAAACACATAGCGCATCAGCACTTCATAAAATGAAATGATCACCGTAAAAATGAACAGCAGACTCAGCGCATTGCCTATTTTGACAATGGCCGCATCCAAGCCATTTTTCGGCTTGTCCTCATCATGTTCTGCGGGGGTTGGATTGGTATTCATGACAGTTCACAACTCTTGCTACATCAGATACAGAGGGCTGATGGCAGCCCTCTCACAGGGGGATTAGTGGTGCGTGTCAGACAAGCTGTTCTGAGGATTACAACAGTGCGTTGTCTTCCAGGAACTTAGTCACAGATTGGTAAACTTTTTCTGCATTTGGCGACTTTTGGGCGAACACTTTCCATTGCTCACGGGCGATTTCGCGGAATTTCTTACGCTCTTCGTCCGACCAGTTGTGAATGGTGATGTTCGGGTTCGCCTGGGCTTCTTTCACCGCCTGCTGATCGGCGATCTTAAGCTGCGTGGTCATGTCATAGGCAAAGTCACGCACAGAGGTGGTCAGGATCTCCTGCAGATCCGCTGGCAGTTTGTCCCACTTTTTCTGGCTCATCGAAATATCGATCAGCGGCAGCGAGTGGAAACCTGGCTGAACCGGGTGTGTGGCCACATCGTTCATACCGGCTTTCTGGTTGGTGGAAAAGACAGTGTAATCCGCAGCGTCAATCACGCCTTTGCTCAGGCCGGTGAACACTTCAGAACCCGGCAGGTTCACCGGCGAGGCGCCTGCGGCCGCAAACACCTGCTGCACCAGACCTTCCGGGGCACGCAGTTTCAGGCCTTTCAGATCGTCGACCCCATTGACCGGTACTTTAGACACAAAAGACTCCACCCCTGTGGTCGAGCCGCCGATAAATTTCACCCCGTAAGGGGCATACAGCTCAGTCATCAGCTGATAACCGCCGCCATAATTCACGTACTGCAACAGCTGAGTGGTATCGGACCAGGCGCCGACCGTGTTACCGATCAGACCGAACGCAGGATCTTTGCCGGAAAAATAACTGGTCGCTGTAATGTGGCCGTCCAGGATCCCCAGCTTAATCGCGTTCAGGGTTTCAGTGTGTTTAACCACACTGCCCACTGGCAGTAAGTCAATGTCAATACGGCCGGCAGACATGGTTTCAACGCGCTCCGCCCAGGCTTGCTGAACCTGAAAGTTCTTATCTCCAGCCGGGTCAGACGACTGGAATTTAAAGGTGTAGTCAGCCGCCAGCGCGGAAGCAGTAAAGGTGCCGGCCAGTGAGGCAGCGAGCAGAGTGCAGGTGAGCTTTTTCATCAGGTACAGTCCTATTGTTATTAGTCACGTCGTTGTCGTTAATGACCGGCTGTTAGTTGTTATGTTACCGGTAACTTTGATAACAAATGCTAACAGAGAAAAAGAACGGCTGTCTTTGAAGATCATCACAACAATGTCACCTGATGCGATCTGATTTCGTTTATCCGCTGACACCATTTTTTGTCTTAAGGTAAGTAAATGATTGAACTGTAAATTACCGAACCAAGGTCATGTTTCATTATTGTTTTGTAAATCAATAGTTTTGTATCACATGCCGAATTCGTTACTATATGAGCTTACGGACTTATGGAAGGGATTGATTATGCGTGTAGGTGTATTAATGGGCGGGGAATCGAGCGAGCGGAGTGTATCACTGCGCTCTGGCCAGGCCGTCTGCGAAGCCATTGGTGAATTAGGGCATGAGGTGATAGCGATCGATCCCTCCAGCCTGCACAGTACCCTGGAGGCATTGCAGTCGGTCGACAAAGTCTTTATTGCCCTGCATGGCAGCCTGGGTGAAAGCGGCCATATTCAGGGATTGCTGGACTGGCTGAAGATCCCTTATACCGGCAGTGGCCTGGCCACCTCGGCACTGTGTCTCAATAAGCTGCGCACACGCCAGATATTGGCCCAGCACGGTTTTCACTATGCCAATTGGGTCGCCGTTCATCGCCAGCAGTCGCTGCAAGAGATTCAGTCGGCAGCCGATGCCCTGGGCTACCCTTTGGTCGTCAAACCCAGCTCTCAGGGTTGCAGTATCGGGGTATCGAAAGTGGAATCCTCTGCTCAGCTGGAGGCCGCAGTAATGCAGGCCTTTGACTATAACCACGATATCCTGCTTGAGGCTTTCATCTCCGGCCGGGAATACACCTGCGGTATTTTGGGTGACACCGCACTGCCTGTGGTGCAAATTCGCTCTGACACTTTCTTTGACTGGACAGCCAAATTCGGTGCCCAGACCGCGACCTACCATTGTCCCAGCGATCTTAACACCGAGGCAGAGCGGACTATTCAGCAACTTTCACTGTCGGCTTTTCAGGCGTTAGGATGCCGCGGCTGGGGCCGGCTGGATGTGATTCTCGGCGACGACGGTAAGATCTACCCCATTGAAATGAATACCTCACCGGGTATGACCCAGCGCAGCGTCTTTCCGATGGCCAGCCGCGAAATCGGTCTCGACTTTACCCGGACTATCGAGCAGATTCTGGCGCTGGCCACTTTTGATCCTGTGTAATCTGTCAGCGGCCCGTCGCAGTATCAGCACGGGCAACTGGCGGCTAAAAGGCCACTTCCATACAGCGTTGTCCTTCGACAGCAAAGGCTACCACTAAGCCCTGTTCATCATTGTACTGATGCGTCACACTGACCGATTTTCCCATGCGCAGCGCAATGAGCTGTTTCAGTTCATTAACCAGATTTTGCTTCTCTTCTGCGCTCAGCGTTGTCACTTTTGCCATCAAAACAGTCTCCTGACTAAGTTCATTACTGCTAGTTAGGGCGACGGAATCTTATCGATCAGAAAAAGAATCGCCTGCTCACCACCGGGGCCGACTGCAGATTCATTTATTTTTGGGACGATTGTCCTGATTATTCATCCGTGCCCCTTCCTGAATGCGCTTATTCAACACTCACATTATTACACTTGATTCACATCACAAAACGCACGCTTGATCGCGTTTAACTGACGTCGTCGTACAAAACGTGAACTAATTTCGAATTACAGCAGCGTCGCTTCTACGAGGCAAACCATGAAACTGCAGCAAAAAATACTCACCGCTTTGCTCCTGTCAGGACTGGTTCCGGCACTGGCTATGATGATCATTGCCACCTATCAGGCCGGAGACTCGCTAAAACTGCAGGCCTATAACCAGCTGGAATCATTACGCGAAGTGAAACTGGACGCGGTAGAGCGTTACTTTTCCGCCCTCAATCAGCAAATTACCCTTGAAGCCAACAACCCGTTCACCGCGCAGGCACTGGAGGCTTTGCGCCAGGGAATCGCTGAACTGCCGCCGGTCAATGAGACTGCGCGTCGCCAGGTCAAACAGTTTTACACCGAGCAGTTCATCCCCAAGCTGAAGGCTAACGCACCGGATCTTCAGGTATCGGCGGACTCGCTATTCAGTCAGCTTGCTCCTGCAGCGATTTCACTGCAGGCCAGCTACCTGGCGAACAGTCCCTATCCTTTGGGTGAGAAGCAACGGCTCGATAAAAGCGGTGATTCAGCCTACGATCAGGCCCATGCGGCCTATCACCCCTTCTTTCGGGAGCTGATTGACACCTCAGGCTATTACGATCTCTTTCTGATCGATGCACAAACGACACAGGTAGTGTACAGCGTCTACAAGGAAGTGGATTTTGCGACCTCGCTGAATAACGGCCCTTTCAGTGCCAGCTTGCTCAGTCACGCTTTCCAGGCTGGGATGGCACTGGAGAAAGGCCAGACCGCGCTGATTGATTTCAGTCTCTATCTGCCCTCTTACCACTCTCCGGCCGGTTTCATCGCGGCCCCGGTTTATCAGGGATCAAGTCTGGCTGGCGTACTGGTCATTCAGTTTCCGATCGATCGCCTGACGGCCATCATGGGCGTGCGGGCCGGACTGGGTGACAGCGGGGAAACTTACCTTGTCGGGCCGGACAAGCTGATGCGTTCCAACTCCTATATCGATCCCGTTAACCACTCAGTACATGCTTCTTTCCTGCATCCAGACAAAGGCAGTATTGATACCGAAGCCGTGCGCCGCGCCCTGGCGGGTGAAACCAATATTGATGCCATCAGCGACTATAAAGGCAACGCCGTGCTATCGGCGTTTGCGCCGGTTCAGCTCGGGGCCATTCGCTGGGTTATCGTTGCAGAGATCGACCAGGCTGAAGCGCTGGCCGCCATCAGCCAGCTCAACATCAGCGGTTTTTTCGTTATCCTGGCTATGCTGGCACTGATCATTCCTGCCGCCCTGCTGATCAGCCGCAGCATTACCAGACCGATAGGCGGAGAGCCTGAGCACATGGAACACATTGCCAGTGCCATTGCCGACGGCAATCTGCGTCTGGACATGAATGACGACAAACCAGCGACCGGGGTGTATGCCTCGATGAAAACCATGTCCGGCAAACTGAGCGAGATCATCCATCAACTGAAAATCGCAGCCGGTCAGCAGCGCAGTGAAGCGGAGGCATTAGCCGCCAGTGCGGTGCAGACGGCAGAGACAGTATCGCGGCAGGAGCAGGAAACCACACAACTGACAGTGGCTATTGATCAGATGAGTGCCACAGCCAAAGATATCTCAGGCAATATCGCAACAGTCGCCACTGTCAGTAACGAGGCCAATACCCAGGTGACAGATTGCGCTGGCTTGCTTATGCAAAGCACTAAAAGGCTGAATGAAATGTCCAGTGACATGCGTGAAGCCAACGATAAACTGGGCCTGCTGCGCCAAAGCTCAGATGAGATCACTAAGGTGCTGGACACCATACGCAACATTGCTGAGCAGACCAACCTGCTTGCCCTCAATGCCGCGATAGAAGCCGCCCGGGCAGGCGATCACGGGCGTGGTTTTGCCGTTGTCGCCGAAGAAGTGCGTCATCTGGCGCAACACACTCAGGATGCCACCAGCGACACCGCCACCATGCTGGAAACCCTGCTCAACCACGGCCGTGAGGTCAGCGATGTGATGACCAGAAGCATTGATCACACCTACAGCGTCTCTGAACAGGCCACCAATGCCACTCAGCGCCTTCAGCAAGTGGTGAAATCGGTGGAGCATATCGCAGACATGACCGCTCAGATCGCGGCAGCCTCTGAGCAGCAATCCGCGGTGTCAGAAGAAATCAGCAATAATATCAACAATATTTATATTATGTCGCGCGACACCAGCAGTGCGGTTGAACAGATATCAGCCAGCAGCGAAGAGCTGTCCACCCTCTCTGCTCAACTGGAAAAAATGGCCGGTCACTTCAAGGTGTAAGCGCTGCCACCTCTGTCATACCTCTCCTGATGCTCTCACACCCTACCAAGTGTGAGAGCACTCAAAATAATTAACAAAAATATCACAACCATCATTTTGCCTATTCAACCGGAAAACGACAAAAAAACCCGACAGATATGAATTTTTAATCACTTTTGTGGCATTTAAACCACAATGAGTTCTGATCCTCAACCAACTTACTGCTTGCACTATCTGAATAGCGCATTACGATAAATTCAACCGTGTATCCTTCAGAGACATCAAATGGCTTTGCAAATTGATCAACAATTCGACGCTGCCCCTTGTGTTCTGAACACGGTTTCTGCCCATGCGCCTACCCTACTGTTCAGCTACTACAAACTTAGCCGTACTGCGCTGAGTGAATGGTGTAACGAATAAAACCCCCACGCTTCTGAATTTTCCCATTCAGCTTCCGGCCTGCTTCAAGCACAGCAAGGTGATCTGATTTCATCGGATTGTCGATGTGATTCCGCACGCCTGAACCTGAACTTACTCCATTCAGTTTGTGGTGTTTTATGTTACGTATTATTCAAAACGTCAGGCTTTTTGCGCCTGAAGATCAGGGTATTTGCCACCTGGTGATCTGTGGCAACCGTATCCATTCAGTTTCCGACACTTTACCCGCCATTCCCAGTGACATGGCTGATGTGATTAACGGCCAGGGCATGTGGCTTGCCCCAGGGTTCATCGACGGACTCGTGCATTCAGTGGGCGGCGGCGGCGAAGGGGGTTTCATCAACCGCACGCCAGAAATTCAAGCCGATGAAATGCTCAGAAACGGCGTCACCACAGCCGTTTCTGCGCTGGGGACCGACGCGATCACGCGAAATTTACCTAATTTACTGGGTAAATGTCGCGAACTGTCGGCAAAAGGCATAGATAGTTACTTCTATACCGGTTCTTACCACCTGCCACCAACAACACTCACCGGCAGTGTTGCAACCGATCTGTTGTACATCCCGGAAATTATCGGCATCGGAGAACTGGCCTTGTCTGATCTGCGTGGTTCAGTGATCCGATTTGATGATCTCTACGCCATTGCCCGTCAGGTTCGGACCAGTGCCAACCTGGCCGGCAAAAAAGGCGTGGTGTTTTGCCATATCGGTGATCATCCCGATCAGTTAACTCTGCTTGACGATCTCATTGAGAAAACGGAACTGCCTTACTCCCTGTTTATTCCCACCCACATCAACCGTAATCCGGCGCTGTTTACTGCTGGCATCCGCTATGCCAGAGCCGGCGGTTTCATCGACATCACCACCAGTACCAATCAGGGCCTGCTGGATGACGGCGAGGTTTTCTGTTCCGAGGCACTGGCCAAGGCATTACAGGCCGGCGTGCCGGTTGAGCGGATCAGCTTCAGCTCAGATGCCAACGCCAGCCTGCCGAGATTCGATGCCGATGGCAACACCATAGGCGTGGACACCGGTCGGATCGCTTCGCTGTATGAGGCCGTTCAATTAGCCGTCACCCGGTACGGGGTGCCGTTTGACTTAGCCATTCAATGTATTACTTCCACCCCGGCCAATGCGCTCGGGTTTCACCGTAAGGGATACATCAGGCCGGGCTTCGATGCCGATCTGGTACTGATCCAACCTGACAACATGCAAATCAAACAAGTCTGGAGCCAGGGCGTTCCAAGAATTTAACCGTCATGTCCAATCAAAATGAGGGAAATCACCATGGATATGGAAATGCAATCAACCACCGGAGCTGGCAAGCGCAAATGGAAAATGCCGACTGTCTATACGCTCCTCTTCTTTATCACGATAGCCGTCGCGCTGCTGACCTGGCTGCTGCCGGCAGGAAAATATGACTATCTCACCAGTGATTCAAAGACACTGGTGAAAGCGGCAGACGTGGCTGATTACAGCGGCGGGGAACGTTTACTGCCAGTGCCCGGTTCCTTTACTGAACTTGAAAGTCATCCGCAGGGGCTGTCAGATATTCTGGCGGCACCGCTGGCAGGCTTTGCCGATGCCAGCTCAATTATCCTGTTTGTCCTGATGATTGGTGGCTTTTTGAATGTCACGATCAAAACCGGCGCGATGGATGCCAGCATTGCTTCTTTGTCCAAGCGGTTTGCAGGCAAAGAACAATGGCTGATCCCTTTGCTTATTTTCATACTGGCCGTTGGCGGCAGTACTTATGGGATGAGCGAAGAAACTGTGAGTTTATGGGTCATCCTGCTGCCTTTTTTCATTGCTGCCGGTTACGACCGAATGGTCGTCGCAGGCATCATCCTGCTCGGCAGCGGGATAGGTGTTGCAACCAGTACGGTGAACCCGTTTGCGACCGGTGTTGCCTCCCGCTTTGCTGACATTCAGCTGGGTGACGGCATACTGTTCCGGTTGCTGACCTTTGTGGTGCTGTATGTGATCACCAGTGCTTTCATTATGCGCTATGCCGCGAAAGTCAAAGCCGATCCCAGGGCTTCCCTGCTGCACGATATCGACTTTGATGATCAGTTTTCTCAGGCACCTGCCGCCCTGGCATTCACCACGCGCCACAAACTGACCATGGCGGTGTTTTTCGGCGCCTTTGCGCTGATGATCTACAGCGTGATTCCCTGGGAAGATATCGGGGTCACGTTTGTGCCAGCGCTGAACTGGTGGCTGAAAGAAATCTCTGTCATCTACCTGACTGCCGCCATGCTCATTGGCCTGATCAACCGCATGCCGGAAGCGAAATTCGTGAGTGCATTCATTGCAGGCTGCCGTGACATGATAGGTGTGGCGCTGGTGATTGCAGTGGCCAAAGGCATCAATGTCATCATGAACAACGCCAACATCACTGACACCATTCTGAGCTGGGCTGAGCACCTGGTGGTCGGTTTAGACAGTGGCGTATTTGCCGTGGTGAGTTATCTGGCACACATTATTCTGGCCTTTTTCATTCCGTCCAGCTCCGGCCTGGCGACCGTTTCTATGCCGCTGATGGGACCCATGAGCGACTTCGCCGGAGTCAGCCGGGACATAGTGGTCACCGCGTATCAGCTCGGCTCCGGCTGGATCAATCTGTTTGCACCCACAGCCGCCACTGTGGTGGCCGGCCTGGCCATGGCCAACATCCCCTACGGCCGCTTCCTGAAATGGGTCATGCCTTATATCGGGGCAGTCCTGCTCAGTTCGTGCGTCATGCTGTACTTCGCCGCTTAACCCTGCAGGCTGCCAGCCCCACCCAACTAAAAGGGCTGGCAGCCTGATCTTACGACATTCAATCAATACGGACGTTGTCCTCCGGTATCACCGGAGAGGTCTCAATGGAGGCAATATAATGAAAACGCTTTTCAATCTCTCGACACTGACGGCCGGCATTGCGCTGACCCTCTCCCCCGGCTGTCAGGCTGAATCGGCCCCGGCAAAGCAGCTCTTTCTGGGCGGCGGACATTTAGTGGTCTGCTCGTCAATGACCCAGGCAGAATGTGCTGACTGGGACAGTTACCGGCAATCTGCACTGGCCAACCTGACCGATGCTGAGATACGTACCCCCACAGAAGAACCGGTCGCCACATCCGACGCTTACATTGAGCGCGTGATCAATGCCGCTCCCTGGGCCGCGGATCCTCAAATGCAACAGGCGATTTCAAACGCTCTGCATGCCCTTCAGCTTCAGTATAACAGCCAGCCCATCCCGTCCTGGGATGACTTTAAAGCCGCCATGCTGGCACTGACGACCTCTGACATCAATGTCACCGTCAATGACACACAGATCGACGGTGAGTATCTGTGGTACGACGCCAGTTCAGATCAATGGGATGCCCTGGCCTACCTGAAAAAGGATGACGGGCTGATCACTTATACCCGTACTGCCAGCCGTGATCATGCAGCGGCAGAAGCCTTTGCTGGAAACACCGGACTGCTCAATGCACTCGCGACCTTGCCGGAAAATACCAGCTTTACTTATATCGATTTCATTACCGCCATTGGCAGCACCTACAATAACCTCAGCATTGAAGACCAGTTCAGGGTGCTGCGCCTGTTCCGTAATCTGCCTCAATACACCCGTCCGGTGGAATATGTGGCCCTGAATGATTCCCTGAGCAGCGACTCTGTCACGGCCTACAACACATTTGTCGAGATGGCAAAAACAGCTTCCGGCCAAAGTGGTCAGCCCCACATCCTGGTGATGACTTCCTCTTCCAATAATCACTATGACGTTGCAGATTATTATGTTCAGTTATTTGAACAGGCGGGGGCGACCGTCACCTGGTTCCCGGTTGATCGGGCCTACCGCCAGAGTGTCGATCAAAACCAGTGTGACGATCTGCAGCTCACACACGATGTTCTGGCCGGAAAACCGCACCAGGATATCTATTTTGCCGACTATGCCAGTCAGGCGCAGGCCGCCTGTGACAATCCGGAAACCGTGCTGTCGATGATCCAGTCTGCAGATGGTCTGTTTATTAATGGCGGCAGTCAGTTACGCACGCTGGAAAGCCTGATCAGCAACGGAACCGACAGCCCGGAAATGGCTGCCATCCGGAGCCGCTTCGAGCAGGGAGCACTGGTGATTGGCGGAACCAGTGCCGGCGCGGCAGTTCAGGGCGGCGGCAGGCTGACGCCAAATGATGCCATCAACCCTATGATTGATGGCGGTACGGCTTATGATGTACTGACGTCTGGCTACCCGGCCCATCTGATGAATGCCGAAGGCGGGCTGGGGGTCTTCAACTGGGGCGTGACAGATACGCACTTCTCCGAGCGTGCACGTCAGACCCGGCTGATCAAACTGGCCCATCAGCAGGACGTCCGCTTTGGCTTTGGGGTGGATGAAACAACCGCACTGGTGGTCAGCCAGGCTTTGACGCCGGACGCACCGGTGTCCATGTCTGTCGTTGGTCAAAACGGGGTTTATATTGCAGATAACGCAACCGCCAGTCTGGTACAGGAAACCCCTTTCTGGATTCGCGATGTCACCACGCATTATCTCAATGCCGGTGACACCTTCACCTGGTATCCGGCCACTGAAACTTACACCCTCAGTTTCAATCCGGATGCCGCCCTGTATACCGGTTACAAGAAGAACCGGACAATCACAGATAACGACATCCTGTATCAGGATCATTACCGGACTTTACTGGATGACATGATTCAGACTCAGGTGAAATCTGCTGTGGGTTACAGCTATGAATATAACCCCGAATTCATTCTGGATTTCGAGCGCAGCAGTAATACGGTGGGGGCCGTTTATCATGGCAAAGCCTCTTACCAGTCGGTGATGACGTCGATTACCCCGCAATAATTTCACAAATACAGATAGCCCAAAGGGGCTTTACCGGCCCCTTTTCATATCACTCATGATGAGCTTTGGTTTGCTATTGCGAACCCAGTATTTGATTGCCTTGCGGCGAAGGCTGACCATACATGCCCTGATGGTCATGATACTGTTCAGTCGTCTCTTTCACATGACCGGTAAAGCGCGCCAAAGCGATATAAAACGCACTTAGCCCCGATTTATTCAGGCTAAGTGCGCCCTTTAGTGTGGCCGCCTGCATTGTCAGAGTTTACGGCTGCCTGGCAAATTGCTTCACGCCATCCGGAATGGAGAACCAGTCCTGCTTTTCACTGACCCAGACATGCGCGGTGGGCTGAATCACGCGGGTGTCGCTCAGATTACTGGGTTTGAGTTTAATGGCATCCGGTTGTTCGGGATTAAAGTGGTAGATACGGTTGCCGCAGGTCGGGACCAGTCAGCCATGACTCCCTCGAACACCACATCCTGAGCGTTTACCATCGCGGTAATACTGAACGCACTGGTCGAGAGTTTCTGGCATTCTTTGCAATGGCAGGCAACCACCATGCTGGGTGGGGCAAGCAAGGTATAGGTCACGCCACCACACTGGCAAGCGCCGTGAATGGGGTAAGTCACTTCACTCATTATCTCTCCTTACAATCATGAATGTGCTGAATCACGATGGAGGGCATAAATCGCATGGTCAAGAATACGACCGTTCAGATTCTCACTACGGGTGATCACCCCTTCCAGCGTCATGCCCAGACGTTCTGCGACCGCTCTGCTCGCCGTATTGTCAACCGCGGCTGAAATGACCACTTTTTCCATCGCAAAATGGTCAAACGCCAGGCGGCAAAGATGACGGCATACCCGGGTAATAATGCCCTGTCCCTGAAAATCGGCCGCCAGCCAATATCCGATATCGACCGTTTTCAGGCTGTTATCTATGGTATTAAAGCTGCAGTTGCCGACCAGTTGTCCCTGGAAAAAAATACTGCACACCAGGGATTTTCCCTCTGCGTAATCATGCAACGAGCGACGGATAAAATCGGTGAAATCCGCCTCGGTATTACAGTGTGGCGGCCAGGCCAGCCACTGAGACAAATAATCATAATGCGCATTCACCAGCTCGACATAACGGGCTGCGAAAGACGTCTGAACCAGAACCAGTTCGATATCCTGATCAACGGTCTGACTGAACATCAATGTCATCCTTCAATACTTATACATCCGGTAGCACAATGCCTTGTGCCTTTTCAAATTGCAAATCCTGAGTGGGGTTGCAAGAAGCAACTGCAAAATGCAATTGCCAGACCGAAACTCCGAGTTAAGCCTTTTTCTTGCGTTAACTTTCAAAGACTTGAAACTGAGCACATTCTGGCCTGCAACTTGCTTTATTCATCGCGGTGATCATTCACCACCCGAACTGTGTTGTGTTCAAAAAAATCAGTTTGTGCCAAAGCAAAGCAGCGCCTCAGGGCGCTGCTTTTATATTATGCGTGCATATTGGAAATGATCCGATGCAGATCAGGCTGATTGGTATTCCAGCTCAACGGTTTTGGCGGCAACAGGCAAATATTGTTCGCAGTACAGGGTCATAAAGTCTTCCCGGATTTTTGCCTCCAGTTCAGCCGCCTGCACCGTCGGACAAAACAGCTTAAAGTGCACCTGCTGCTCGCCCGTCGCTGTGGTCGTGATATGAATATGCGGATCCGAACCGGGTAAATCGACCCCGGCATGACGTTCTATCATATGGTTATAACGCCGGGCGATATCGATAAAGTCGGCGATATGCTCGTCAATCTTGTCCAGCAGCACAGGCACCATAGGATAGAGGTTCACCGTTTCTTTTATCGTCACAGTAAAGCCATGATAAACGTAACGTTTCATGAAATTCAGGTTCTTGACCGCCACAGTGAAAAACATACTGTTCGGCAAGGTAATGGTTTTTCCTGTGTAATGGTACTGGCCTTGCTGCAGAGCAATTTCCTGAATCACAGAGGCCATCAGATTATGCTCGATCACCTCGCCGCAGACGGGTCCCACTTCAATCCAGTCGCCGATGCGGAACGAACGGGAACTGGCGCGCTGCAGAGAGCCGGTCATACAGAGAATGATCTCTTTCGATGCCACCACCAGGGCCACCGCGATAGCGGTCAGCGACAGGGCAAACTTGCTGATTTCCGATTCCCATAACAGAAAAAGCGTCAGTAACAATAAAGTGAAGGCACCATTTTTGGTGCGCGAGATCCATTTTCGCTGATCTTCACTGAGAAAATTGGCCTCACCACGAATCCGGGTAATTGTTATCCGGCGAAGTAAGATCACAAGCAGAATAAGACACAAACTTAACAACAACTTATGTGTTAAAAAGTAGGTTACTACTTGCTCTAGATTGTCCAGTAAGGGGATCCACATAATTAGCATTCAACCTGTTTAGTCGATTGTCGTGTCACGCACAGCAGCTGACAGCACACAATATTGACCATAATAATATCAGGTGAAGTCTCGCCCATTGCGCCTTGGCTTGTAAAGCGGATTACGCTTGACCAATGATCTGCCCCTAACAAATTCCTGAATTTACCTTTGCGACACCTGATCGCACCCTATACTGAATACCATAAGATCTTAAAAATTCTGCCTTTTAAGGAGAGACACCTTTAAATCAAGGGGGATGTATTTTACTGAACGCCGTGCTACTGCTGACCATGGCCATGGTACTCTCAGGACTGCTACTGCCGGGCATGCGAAAGAACAAAATCTGGCGGGCCACACTGACACCACTTGCCTCAATCATAGGCAGCGGCTTTCTGGTGATTGCACCACTACTCGGCTATGCCGTCGGATCCTGGAGCACAATTGCAATGCTACTGATTGTCTTGCTGGCTTATTGCATAGGTTGGGTCATTCGGTTCAACATTGCTCAGCTGGATAAAGACGCCAACCCGGCAGCGCCGCTATTAAAAGTCATAGAACATACCAGCAAATTCACACTTTCCATTGCCTACCTGATTTCTATCGCTTTTTACATCAGGTTACTTGCCTCTTTCGTGCTGCATGCATTCAACATGAGCACCCATATAGCCATCGCCAACTCAATCGCAACAGTTTGCCTGTTGTGCATCGCTATCACTGGTGTCTTCCGGGGCTTGAGTGGCATGGAAGTCGCTGAAGAATTTGCGGTCAGCATCAAACTCAGTATCATCGCAGCCCTGCTGGTTGGCCTGACGGCCTATCAGTTCCAAACGCCTGCCGAGTCATTATTTATTCCCTCGGCCCCCGTCAGCGATCCTATCCACGCATTGCGTTTGCTCGCAGGCATGCTCCTGGTGGTTCAAGGATTTGAAACCTCACGTTACCTTGGCAGTGCGTACTCAGCCAGACACCGCATCCAAACAATGAAATATGCCCAGTGGTTATCCGCTTTGATATACCTTGTTTTTGTCACTCTGGCGCATTCTCTGCTTCCAATCAGCAACAGTTCACCGTCAGAAACAGCCATTATCACCATGAGCCAGCAGGTAAGCTTATTGCTGCCCATTTTGTTGACTGTTGCTGCCGTGATGAGCCAGTTCAGTGCCGCCGTTGCAGACACAGCAGGCTTTGGCGGGTTATTTCATGAGGCGATCAAGAAAAAGCACAGCGAGCGCACAGGCTACACGGTTGCCGTCTGTCTTGCCATTGTCCTGATCTGGAGTACCAACCTGTTTTCAATCATCACGCTCGCCTCGCAAGCCTTCGCGCTCTACTACCTCACCCAATGCATGACTGCCTGGTTACTGGCAGGGGAAATTCAGGCAACCACAAAGCGCAGATGGCTCAGGTGTGCTTTCACTCTGCTGGTCATCATTCTGGCGCTGGTGGTGCTTTTTGCTATTCCAGCCGAATCGCTGTAGCAATAGCAGTGAGCCACGCAGACACACACTCAGTGAGGGCTGACATAGTCTGTACGCGGATAGGGTTCTAACTCATAATGGTCTTCCAGAAAATACACCAGATTCACCAACTCAGTCACCGTCATCACATCATTGAAGTTCGGCATCACAGACTGGCCATCAACCTGAATATCTGCCCCATCATAGCCTTCGGCGAGTTTGTGTGAGGGGTTAATCACCGAAGTCACCAGCTCAGGATAAGTCCGGATGCGACTCACCTGTCCACCAAGCTGTACCGGCGTTTGCAGCGCACCGGACAGAGTCTCGGCTTCTGCTTCATAGCCAGCCATCGTGTGGCAACGCAGACATTGGTACTTCACAAAAACCTGTTCGCCCAGCTCAGCATTGCCCTGGGGTAAGCTAAAGCCCTGACTGGATCTGTCACATCCGGACAGCCCTGCAATCGTCACAAATAACGCGGTGAGAACAAAAGTTTTCATTTTCCAGACCTCCGATATCAGGGGAAATCCCCTGTCTGACTGGAAGCAGGTGCCGGCATTGCTGCCCGCACCTGATGTTTATGATATCGCCCTAAGTTTAACGGACTTCAATTTTCCGGACTTCAGGCTCACTTATCGCTGTTTTTGGCATCACCAGACGCAATACACCATCCTGATAGGCCGCATCGATGTCGTGCTCAGCAATATTCGATCCGAACTGGAAAGTGCGCGAATAGCTGTTGTAGCGCCGTTCTGTCAAAACAGCTTGTCCTTCCTGTTTTTTCTCGGTTTCTTCTTTATGTTCAGCGGCAATGGTTAATTTACCGTTGTGGAACGATACCTGAATATCCTCTTTACTGAATCCAGGCAGCTCTGCAGTCAGAACATAATTGTCTTGGGTTTCATGAATATCCACCGCAGGCAATTGACTGGCTTGATTCAAAAAATCACCGCCGAGCACTGGCCGGAAGAAGCCTTGAAACAAGTTGTCAAAATCATTGTCCAGCAGTGAAGGGAAACCACTTTTTTTAACGTCAGTACGCATTTTCAACCTCCTTCCACATAGAAGATTCACCCCCGACGATTTGATCAGGTATAAGTATAATAAGAGGGAGGAAATGCGTCAGGCATCAGACTTGATGTAAATCAAAGTAAGGTGAAAAAACGCGCCCGGCTGAAAACAGACACTGAAAATCTTGATAAAAAGACTAAATATCAACACCTTAAATTATCATACAGAGATAGGGATACGGCTGGCTTATTGCAAGTAAAACCCAGACAAGTCTGGGTTCACTGAGTCGGTGTCAGGTTAAAAGTGATAGCTGATTCCCGCTGAGAACAAATCCACACTCTCCTTGTCCATCTCGAAGCGCTCATATTCGATACGGACAGAAACGGCATCATCCGAATAGGTCGGGTAGTAAATATAACTGGCACCAATCCCATACAGCACATCTGTGCCATCATCCTCTAACAGCGTCTGGCCCTGCATTTTTGCGCTCATATCCCAAGCATGCAGCCCAAGCTTTGCAAACGCTTCAATTTGTGGATGTAAAGGCACAACCCCAAGGACCGCCCCGCCCCAGGTGTCCATTTCCACAGATGCAGAAATCGCCGAACCCTGATGACTCAGTTTTGCTTCACCCAGATTTGCCAAAAAACCTTCAACAGCTGCGTAACGATTGATCCTGTAGCCCAGGAAAAATTTGTAGCCTTTGTCGGTGTCATCGATGGAAAAACCCGCTTCTTCATATTCCGCACGATCAGCGGAGGAAACATCTAATGTTGTCTCGCCATACGCGCCACCGACATATACCATCTTCACGGTATGATGATGCGGCGCCGCCAGGGTCATGCCTGGCAAAAGTAAGATAAAGCCCAGCCCGATACCTTTCATCCAATCGCTCCATGATAAACCACACATGAAAGACTAGTTTCATATCAAGCAGGAACAACTATATTGATTGAAACAGTGAACAATCTCACAGCACCAGCGCTGATGTTCAGCCGACATTGCGCCTTGAAACCATCAGGATATAAGCACGTTACAACATTTCGCCAATCATGCATCCTGAATGCATTAACCGCCCGCCGGCGTAAACAGATGCATCGCATCATGCACCCCCTGAATCAGCATCTGCATCGCGATGACCGTTAGGAGTAACCCCATGATTCGGGTGATCACATTCACGCCGTCTTTCCCCAGAAATGCCACCAGCTTTGGGGCATACAAAAAGCACAGCAAGGTAATCAGGCACAACACCCCGAACGCAGAAATCGTGATCAGAATATGCAGCAGGCTTTCTGCGGCTGAGTAGTTCATGGCGGTTGCTATGGTGCCCGGCCCCGCCAGAATCGGGATCGCCAGCGGCGAAATAGAGACGTCCTCAGCCGCCTTGCTGGGGCTCTGTGTCTGCAAGGAAGAACTGCTTCCCTGCAGCATGTGATAACCCACCATAAAGACTAATATTCCCCCGGCCATTCTCAGCGCCGGTAAAGTGATCCCGAACAGCTGGAATATCCCTTTTCCGAGCAGACTGAACGCCGCAACAATGAAAAACGCAGCAGTCAGCGCCTTGATGGCCGTTTGCTTCTTTTCATGCGGGGATTGGCTGGCGGTCAGCCCGGTAAATACCGCCGTATTGGCGATCGGGTTCATGATGGCAAAAAAGCCCATGAACACCGTTACCCCTAAAGTCACCAGATCGATCATATCGCTTCCTTGTCTTCACCGTGCAGAAACCCATGTCATTTTTTATCCTGACGTTCACTGATCATTGCCGGATCCGTTAAGGATACAACAACAACCATTTGTCAGATCTGAATCAACCCGTCGCACAGAGAAAACGCTCGGTTACTCTGTGTCAACAGCGCCGCAGATATTGCGGAGCTATATGGCCGCTTTTCTGTGCGCTCGTCGTGTTATGTTCCATACTCTGAATTTAGCTGCGAGAATATTGCAAGAGTCAGTATGAAACCGGACTTACTGAATCACGACATCCCCATTTACGCTAAAACCGCCTTGCTGGCAGGTGAAAAGCATTTGCTTGAAATGACATCACGAAACGCCCCACTTCCGCACATTCTCCACGTTTTGTGTCAACTTGTAGAGCAGACTATCGCCGACTGTCGCTGCAGTATAGTCGTACTGGATAGCAGAGGTTCCCGTTTACAGTATTGTGTCGCCCCCAGTATCCCAACAGGATATAGCGAATTTCTCCATGGCCAGACGGTACAGTCTGCAGCAGGCCCCTGTGCGATTGCAGCCAAACTAAAAGAACAGGTTATCATTGCCGATATTACAAAAGAATCCCATCCAAATCTGCATGCCTGGTGCCGCCATGCATTGGCTTATGATCTACACGCCTGCTGGTCAACGCCCATTTTGTCATCAGCCGATGCCGCGCTGGGCAGTTTCGCTATTTATTATCAACAACCGTGCCTACCGACATTGTTACAGCAACAGCTGATAAAAAAGTTTGTACATCTGGCCAGCATTGCCATTGAACGTACTCAGATACAAGACAAGTTGCTGCGCAGCGAAGCATCGCTGGCAAGAGCGCAACGGCTCAGTGCTACCGGTAGTTTTAGCTATTACCCAATTAGTGGCGAAATCATTTTTTCCGCCGAAACCCGCCGAATTTACGAATTTGAACCTGACGGCTATATCTCACCAATTATGGTACGCGAGAGGATACATCCGGACGATGTCGCTTTGTTCCTTCATATGCTGTTTGGCCAGCAGCAGGATTTCAGCTTCGAATGCCGCTTATTGTTACCCGATGGTCGGGTAAAGCACCTGCAGGTGGCGGCCAATGCGTTACGTAATGAAACGGGCGAATTAGTGGAATGGGCCGGAGCGGTGCAGGATATCAGTGATCGAATTCAATCTGCGGCGGCATTAAAAGCATCAGAGAAGCTGGCACGGGATCAGTTACAAGCGCTGACCCACATGCTGGACTCACTGGCGCAGGAGACTGAGCCGGATAAGCTGATCGAACATGCACTTCGCACCATCACCACACAATTGGGGGCGACTAGCTGCTGTGTCTGGTTGCAAGATACCGGCTCACCACTGTTCGCCTTTGCATACGGCTTTGAGCAAGACAAATTACTTGATCGCGATAATGCAAGTTTAAGCAGTATTTTTCCCGTACTGGATTTACAGCAACACTGGCCACACCTGCGCCAGACCCGACAGCCAGTGGTGCTAACCGATATTCGCAATATGAACGATTTCCCCTGTCGTCAGCATCAGTTAGATCTTGGCGTGCAGACCATGCTAATCGTGCCGGTGCTGGTTTCAGGTGAAGTAGAAGGGCTCCTTGCCACAGGATTCACTGGGTTGCGGCAATTTTTGCCGGAAGAACTGATGTTATCGCAGGCTCTTGCACAGCAGACGATGCTGGTACTGCAGCTGTCCCGACTTTCTGTCTGTAATCAGGAAGCTGCAGTGATAGCTGAACGTTGTCGGCTAGCGCGTGACATTCACGATACGCTGGCACAAGGAATGACAGGTGTGATCCTGCAGTTGGAAGCGGCTGCTGATGTACTGAACAGTAGTCAGCCCGGACAACTGGAGCAACATATACAACAAGCAAACGATTTGGCCAGACAAAGTTTGCACGAAGCCAAGCGTTCGGTGCAGGCATTAAGGCCGCTGGTATTGGAAGAAAAAAACTTGAGCATTGCTTTAAGGGAACTGTGCCATTTAATCTTGAGTGGGCAGCAAATCCGACTGCAATACATCGAACAGGGAACCGCTCCGAGCCTACCACAGATACTAGAAGATAATATTTTACGTATCGTGCAAGAAGTACTGACCAACTGTCTTCGCTATGCTGCTGCTAGCGAGTTTGCGCTCAGTGCACGTTATTCAGTCTGCGATGTGCAACTGATCATGCAAGATAATGGCTGTGGTTTTGATTTACATCGAACCAACGACGGTTACGGCCTGATAGGCATTCGCGAACGTGCACAACTGATGGGGGCTGAGGTGCATATTTACAGTGCACCCGGCGCAGGAACACGGCTGGAACTGCGTTTATCGCTATAAATTTCAAACTCAAGGAGAGCACGAATGTCATCGTTTCAGTCACAAAGCGGACAATGTATACGGGTACTGATTGCAGACGACCACGTGACTGTGCTTGAGGGGCTGGCAGCAATTATCGGCCGCCAGCAGGATATGTGTGTGGTAGCCCAAGCGTCTGACGGGGCTATGGCAGTGGCACTATGGCAACAACATAAGCCTGATATTGCCTTGCTGGACATGCGGATGCCCCACTTAGATGGCGCCAGCGCTATTGCTGAGATCCGTCGGCTGGACACGAGCGCGCGGGTGATTTTGCTGACTACCTTTAATACCGACAATGATATCTGCCGGGCAATAAAAGCTGGTGCTAAAGGGTATTTGCAAAAAGAAGCGCGTCGTGAAGAACTGCTGCAATGTATTCGTACCGTACATGCCGGCCAACTGGCTTTTCCTGCCGACGTCACCATCAGGCTGGCCAGTGAATTGACAGAACAGCCGTTGACAGAACGAGAACAGGCCGTATTAGCGCTGCTCGCCTCAGGTAAAAGCAATCGCGAGATGGCGGCGATCCTGTTTATCAGTGAAACGACGGTAAAATCACACCTGCGTAATATTTTCAATAAATTGAACGTAATTAGTCGCACTGAGGCGATTGCAACAGCCTTGCGCCGAGGCCTTATCCAAATCTGAAACGCATTCCCCCTGCTGACCTCAGCCAAAAGAACGATATTCACTTCATCCTTTTTCGACAGTTTCAAAGCACTCTTTGGAAGCATGGCGATTTGATGCGTTTTGCCAGATGCTTAGTCTGGGGCTCAGTCAAGCTATGTGCAGTGTTTGCTTCAATCGTTGGTTTGGCAGAGCAAAGTGTGTCTTGCGATGCTTACCAAGGAATAACCTATGAACAACAACCTCCCACTGTCGCGACCTGTCAATGTGCCACGACGGCAATTTCTGAAAACTGGCGCTGGCCTGGCTGCGGCGGCGGGTCTGACAGCAGTATCTTCAGCTAATCCTTCTCAGAACGCCACAACGCAAGGAGACCAGACTATGAGCATGATCACGACTTCTGATGGCACCCAGATTTACTACAAAGACTGGGGAAAGGGCCAACCGATTCTTTTTAGTCATGGCTGGCCACTGAGCAGCGATGACTGGGATAACCAGCTGGTGTTTTTTGGTCACCAGGGATATAGAGTGATTGCACATGATCGACGAAGTCATGGTCGTTCATCTCAAACTTGGCACGGCAATAATATGGATCAGTATGCAGACGATCTTGCCGAGTTAATCAATCAACTGGATCTGAACAATCTGATTATGATTGGTCACTCAACCGGCGGTGGTGAAGTGGCACATTATCTTGGCCGACATGGTACCGACCGGGTTGCCAAAGTGGTGTTGGTTGGGGCTGTTCCTCCCTTGATGCTCAAAACAGAAAATAACCCTAAAGGATTACCGATCGATGTGTTTGACGGCATCCGCGAAGGCACGCTGGAAAATCGATCTCAGTTCTATAAAGACGTGACAATGCCGTTCTACGGTTACAATCGCTCTGGGGCGAAAGTATCCGAAGGGGTGCGTGAAGCATTCTGGCTGCAAGGCATGATGGGGGGCTTAAAAGGTCAGCTTGATTGTATCCACGAATTTTCGGAAGTCGACTACAGCGACGACCTGAAGAAAATAGACAAACCTACGTTGATTTTGCATGGCGATGATGACCAAATTGTCCCCATTGAGGCTTCCGCACTGGAATCAGCCAAACTGGTCAAACACGCCACACTCAAAATATATAAAGGCTCATCTCACGGCTTGGCCAAAATTGAAGCTGAGCGCTTTAACCAGGACGTGTTGGCTTTCATCAAAGGCTGACAACTTACCTAACCATCATTTTACGGCATTATAGGCGTGTTACTGCAATGACAAAAACGGGACTCATCGTCATTGATATACAGTGTGACTATTTTCGCAGTGGATTATCGGCCTTACATAAGTTCAAGCAGGCCGCTGTCAGATACGGATTCAATAACACCGCAGCATATTTAACGGGGTCAGTGCTGAGGTACAAGCTTACTATATTGCCAATTGTCAGATAACCGATACTGAGAATTGCGCCGCACTGGCGCAGTGCTTGCAACGCAACACCTGTTCAACAGGAAGAGTTCAATGGATATTTTTTTACTGATCCATGTGGTGCTGAGCATTATTGCTCTTATTACTGGTTTTATTACTATGCTGTCCATACTGGCAGCTAAGCATCTAAAAGGCTGGACCACACTATTTCTTCTAACTTCCCTGGCAACCAGCCTGACCGGTTTTATCCTACCAGCCGACCAACTGCTGCCATCGCATATCATTGGGTTACTATCATTGCTGACGCTAGGACTGGCAATCCACGCCTGGTACATAAAAAAACTGCAGCTCCGCTGGCGTGCCACTTATGCCATTACGGCTACCATTACTTTATATTTCAATACCTTTGTTGCGGTGGTACAGATTTTTCTAAAAATACCCGGATTACGTGCTCTGGCACCCACCCAGACTGAATTCCCCTTCATTACGGTACAAACACTGGTATTCCTGCTGTTTGTCGTTATCGGTTTTAAGGCAACAAAGCGATTACCGGCACTGCCGCCAACTGCCACTAAAATACGCCAGAGGACTTAACAGCTATCCGCTTTATATCAACGTGTATACAAGGAGCAAACTATGCAACTCAACGATGCAGTCGTTTTTATCAGCGGCGCCAACCGTGGGCTAGGCCTCGCCTTTGCTACCGAAGCACTGGCCCGCGGAGCGCGCAAAGTGTATGCCGGGGCGCGCGATCCCAAAAGTGTCACCTTACCGGGGGTGATTGCCGTAAAGCTGGATGTGACCAGTGAAGAAGATATTGCCAGTGCTGTCGCGCAGTGCACCGATGTGACCCTACTGATCAATAATGCGGGTATTGCCGAAACGGGCAGCTTTTTAAACATAGGTGCTGAAGCGATGTTTCAGCGCCAATTAGATGTCAATGTGCTGGGGCCACTACGCTTAACCCGGGCATTTGCGCCAGTGCTCGCGCAACATGGCGGCGGCGCAATTATCAACGTGTTGTCTGTGGGCAGCTGGATCACTGGGCCTTTGCTGGCAACATATGCAGCAACCAAATCGGCGGCCTGGTCATTAACCAATGCACTGCGTCAGGAGCTGACAGCCCAGCATACCCATGTGCTAGGTTTACACGCTGGTTTTATTGATACCGATCTGACGACCGGCATAGATGCCCCCAAAGTCACAGCAGGATCCGTGGTCAATGCCGCTTTTGACGGTTTGCAGCAGGGGGATATGCAAGTGCTGGCAGATGATATTACGAAGCAGGTGCACCAAGCATTATCGCCGCACCCGCAAGTTTATTTACTGGCTGCAGAATGATGCCCTCGCACGGCATTAAACACGAAAGCGGAGAAGAAAAAGGCTTAAGCTCGCTTCTCGCAGGTTGATGACAAGAAAAAAGCGAGCGTAAGTTTTTGAGCGGCAGAAACGACAAAGCCCCGACTTTCGTCGAGGCTTTGTCGTTGAAGTTGGTGCCCGGGGCCGGACTTGAACCGGCACAGTGTTACCACCGGCGGATTTTGAATCCGCTGCGTCTACCAATTTCGCCACCCGGGCAATGACGCTGATTATACGTATACGGTGTTGATGTGCAAGCGACTTTATGAAGAGCGATCGATCGTTTGCTGCTTTTTTCGTCGCTCCGGCATTTTTCACAGCATTCCGTTGCCAATCCAATCGACACTATCTGTTGCAATCGCACGGTAACGCGCAACTTGAGTACCCTGAGCCTGGAACTATTGCTACACTGTGCCGCAGTTTTTTAGGGCAGGTAGGCTTGCCTGCTCTCTTTACTCTTTGTGGTGGAACCATGGCAACAACAGTGAAAAAGGACATGACGCAAACCAAACAATACCCGGGGCTGTTTCGCCGCATCGGGGCCTGGATTTATGACGCACTGGTCGTCGCTGCGGTGCTGATGCTGGCAGGTGGTCTTGCCATGGCCGTGATTGCGCTGCTGCTCAGCAGTGGCGCACTGAGCCTGGGGAACTATGCCGATGCCAGTGAATACCTCACCCGACACCCGGTTGCTGCACCGATATACTCTGTGTATCTGGGGGGAACCATAGTCGCCTTCTTTGGCTATTTCTGGTGTAAGGCTGGCCAGACGCTGGGCATGCGCGCCTGGAAGCTGCGCATTCAAAATGCCGATGGTTCAAATATCCGTTTTACCCAGGCCCTGATCCGCATGGCAACATCAGCCTTTGGTCTGGGCAATTTGCTGGTGCCTTTCAGCCACACCAAACAGTCGCTGCAGGATTTGATGGCCGAATGTGAAATGGTGTTACTGCCAAAGCCCAACTGATCGGCAGATCAAACGCACAAAAAAGGCGCCCAAACGGCGCCTTTTGCGTTACTGCGATTGCATCTAAAGCTTGCGCCGCAGCAGATAGAGGGTAATAAACAGGAACACTAAACTCGGCCCCAACGCGCCAATCACCGGGTGCAAACGGTACACCATACTCAGCGGGCCGAACACTTCATTAGAAATGTAGAAAGCAAACCCGAAGATCACCCCGGACAGCACCCGCGCGCCCATCGTCACGGAACGTAACGGACCGAAAACAAAAGACAGTGCCAGCAGCATCATGACGGCGATTGAGAACGGCTGCAGGGCTTTACGCCAGAAAGCGAGCTCGTAACGGGAAGCATCTTGCTTGGTGTCTTTTAAATACTGCACATAGTCATAGACGCCAGAGAGGGCCAGTTCCTCCGGTTTGACTGTGACCACCGCCAGCTTATCCGGGGTCAGACTGGTCTGCCAGATTTTGGTGTCGTAATGGGTATTTTCCTGCTTTTCTTCGCCAATATGGGTCACAGTGACATCTTTCAGCTCCCAGCCTTGTCCGTCGAGAAAAGTCGCAGAGCGGGCGAACAAACTGTCTTTCAGCACGTCTTTTTCATCAAATTCCCAGATGTTTATCGCGTTGAGATTGGTCTGCT
This sequence comes from Photobacterium sp. SP02, assembly GCF_038519165.1. NCBI lineage: Bacteria > Pseudomonadati > Pseudomonadota > Gammaproteobacteria > Vibrionales > Vibrionaceae > Photobacterium > Photobacterium sp. SP02. The sequence continues at coordinate 4,523 of NZ_JASJOJ010000004.1, read as the reverse complement.
CATGAATCCGGCCAATGTAAATAAAGTCGTTATCATCTTTAGCCCAGACCCCGCGCTGTACCGAAAACACATTGCCGCCAGAGGTCCAGATCGCACGTAATTCCCGCGCTGCTTTCTGCGCCTCCGGCGCTCCCCACTGCCCCAGCACCATCACCAGCAGCATCAGTGGCACAGCGGTTTTCAGTACCGACAGACCGATGTCCAGTTTAGAAAAGCCTGCGGCCTGCATGACCACCAGCTCTGAGCTGGACGCCAGTGTCCCCAGACCGATCAGCGCTCCCAGCAACACCGCCATCGGGAAGAACATTTCGATATCACGTGGCGCGCTGAGCAGCACAAAGAGCAGTGCTTTCCAGAGATCGTACGTCCCGTCGCCCACTTTACGCAGCTGTTCCACGTATTTGATGATGGCTGACAGGCCCACCAGGGTCGACAGCGTCAGGGCAGAAGTGGCAATAATGGTACGGCCAATGTACCAGTCGAGAATTTTAAACATCAGCCGCGTCTCCGGAATTTGTCTCTGAATTGTCGCATTGGCAGCGAATCCCAGCTATTGAGTCCAATTGCCACGAACAGCATGAGAATATTAATACTCCACAAGCCAACACCGACCGGCAGCCCACCATCTTCCACCGCCGATTTCGCTGCGCTGATCGCCAGGAAATAACAAAGATAGATCAGCACCGCAGGCACCAGTTTGGCAAAACGGCCCTGACGCGGATTCACCGCCGATAAAGGCACCACCACCATAGTCAGCAGCGGGATACAGATCACCAGAGACATCCGCCACTGGAACTCGGCCTGGGCCGCCAGTTCTGGCCGCTGCATCAGGGCCAGGGTCGGCAAGGCATCCCAGTCACGATCTTTTTCTTTGATTGCGCGCTGGCCGATCACCGCCTGATAATTATCAAAAGCCGTGATGGAATAGTCCAGACGGGTCGGCAGCCCTTCATAGCGAACGCCGTCCTGCAAATCGAGGACCTGGCGGCCATCTTTGAGTACATCCACAGTACCGCTGTTGGCAAACATCACACTGGGGCGCAATGTGTCACTGGCGGTCGGCTGTGCGACGAATACCCGGTGCAGCTTGCTGCCCTTGTCAGAAATATCATCGACAAAGACCACGCCACGGCCATCCGGTGCGCCCTGAAACTGGCCTTTCACCAGCAGATCCAGCCCAGAATCGGCTTCCACCTTTTCCATGACCTGGGTTTCTTTTTCGGCACTCCAGGGCGCCAGCCACAGCGCATTGAACGCCGCAATGGCCCCTGTGATAATCGCAAGCCACAATGCTGCCCGGATCAGGAAAGTATTCCCGATACCGGTTGCATTCATTACCGTGATTTCACTTTCGGCATATAATCGTCCAAAAGTGAGCAGGATCCCGATATATAAACTCAGCGGCAGCATCAGCATCGCCATCGAGGGCATGTAAAGCCCCATCAGGGTCAGGACCAGATCACCGGGAATGGATCCGTCTGTCGCATCAGCCAGAATGCGGATAAACTTCTGACTGATAAAGATAAGAAACAATACAAAAAGGACCGCGACCTGGCTCTTGATTGTCTCACGTGTCAAATAACGAACAATAATCACGCGTTATATACCCATAGAAAACTTGTTTTTTTGCTGGAATCACTATAATTTTCCGGTAAATCAGTTATTTTTTTATCTTTCGGCTAACTGTCAGCCTGCACTTTGATCTTAACCTGAATTCAAGAACCAACAAGTAAGTGCGGTATTATCTAACATTTAGCCCTAATTGTCTTTATAGGATGTAGGAGTACGCATGGAGTTCAGTGTAAAAAGTGGTAGCCCCGAGAAACAGCGCAGTGCCTGTATCGTCGTTGGCGTCTTTGAACCACGCCGCCTCTCTCCAATTGCTGAACAACTGGATAAGATCAGCGAGGGTTACATCAGTTCCCTGCTGCGTCGTGGTGATCTGGAAGGAAAGCCTGGCCAGATGCTGTTGCTTCACCATGTCCCGAACGTTCTTTCCGAGCGCGTTCTGCTCGTTGGCTGTGGTAAAGAGCGTGAGCTGGATGAACGTCAGTACAAACAAATTATTAAGCAAACTATTAGCACGCTGAATGAAACCGGGTCAATGGAAGCCGTCTGCTTCCTGACTGAACTGCACGTTAAAGGCCGCGATACCTACTGGAAAGTCCGTCAGGCGGTTGAGACCACCAAAGACAGCCTCTACACCTTTAACCAGTTCAAGAGCACCAAGCCGGAAACCCGCCGCCCGCTGCGCAAGCTGGTGTTCAATGTGCCGACCCGCCGCGAACTGTCACTGGGTGAGCGTGCTATCAGCCATGGTCTGGCGATCGCTTCAGGTGTCCGCGCAGCGAAAGATCTGGGCAATATGCCGCCTAACGTGGCGAATCCAGCCTACCTGGCCTCCCAGGCCCGCCGACTGGCAGACGACTTCGACACCGTCAGCACCAAAATCATTGGCGAGCAGGAAATGAAAGAGCTGGGCATGACCTCGTATCTGGCCGTGGGCCAGGGCTCGAAAAATGAAGCCATGATGTCGATCATTGAGTACAAAGGCCATCCAGACCCGAATGCCAAGCCGCTGGTGCTGGTCGGTAAAGGGTTGACGTTTGACTCAGGCGGTATTTCCATCAAACCGTCAGCCAACATGGACGAAATGAAATACGACATGTGCGGCGCAGCAACCGTCTTCGGTGCCATGCGCTCCCTGGCGAAACTGAATCTGCCCATCAATGTGATCGGCGTGCTGGCAGGCTGTGAAAACATGCCGGGCGGCAATGCCTACCGTCCGGGTGACATTCTGACCACCATGTCAGGACAAACCGTGGAAGTGCTCAATACCGACGCCGAAGGCCGTCTGGTACTGTGTGACGCACTGACTTACGTTGAGCGCTTTGAGCCTGAGTGCGTGATTGACGTCGCCACCCTGACCGGCGCCTGTGTGGTCGCCCTGGGCAATCACATCAGCGGTCTGATGGCTAACCATAACCCGCTGGCCCATGAGCTGGTCAACGCCTCGGAACAGGCCGGTGACCGCGCATGGCGTCTGCCAATGAACGATGAATACCAGGAACAGCTGGCAAGTCCGTTTGCAGATCTGGCCAACATTGGTACACCGGGCGCGGGTACGATTACCGCGGGGTGCTTCCTGTCGCGCTTCACCAAGAAGTATAACTGGGCGCACCTGGATATCGCCGGGACGGCCTGGACAGGCGGCAAAAACAAAGGCGCCACCGGACGTCCGGTCCCTTTGCTGGTCCAGTTCCTGCTCAACCGGGCCGGGCTGGAAAACCTCGATTAACCATCATCGACAGAGGGGCCAGCCGGCCCCTTTTTTCGGATAAGACATTATGAGCCATGCTACCTTTTATATCATTGACGACGCCGCACCGGAGGCGAGGCTGAAACTGGCCGGTCAGCAAGCAGCATGGTGGTATCAGCAAGGCCAGTCTGTGTTCCTGCTGGCGGAAACCCGTGCGCAGGCCGAATGGCTGGACGAATACCTCTGGCAGCAAGATCCCGACAACTTCGTGCCCCACAACCTGATTGGAGAAGGCCCCAGACAGGGTTCTCCGGTTGAAATCGGCTGGCCCGGCCTGCGACACAGCGGCCGCCGGGCAATCCTGATCAATCTCAGTCAGGATGCACCAAATTTTGCCGTGACCTTTGCACAAGTGGTAGACTTCGTGCCTTGCGATGAAAAACTCAAGCAGCAGGCCCGCGAACGCTATAAAGCGTACCGGTTGGCAGGCATTCAATTGCAGACCACACCTGCGCCTGAATCGCCCTAATTCCACCTAGATCCATCAAGAGCGCTATGGAAAAGACATACAACCCACAATCGATTGAACAAGCGCTGTACAAGCGCTGGGAAGAGGCAGGTTACTTCAAGCCTCACGGTGACACGACGAAAGATGCCTACAGCATCATGATCCCACCGCCAAACGTCACGGGCAGCCTGCACATGGGCCACGCGTTCCAGGATTCCATCATGGATACCCTGATCCGCTGTGAGCGCATGAAAGGTAAAAACACCCTGTGGCAGGTCGGTACTGACCACGCGGGTATCGCGACTCAGATGGTTGTGGAGCGTAAGATCGCCGCAGAAGAAGGCAAAACCAAGCACGATTACGGTCGTGATGCCTTCATCGACAAGATCTGGGAATGGAAAGGCGAATCCGGCGGCACCATTACCAAGCAGCTGCGCCGTCTGGGCGCCTCAGTTGACTGGGATCGCGAACGCTTCACCATGGACGAAGGGCTGTCGAACGCCGTGCGTGAAGTCTTCGTGCGCCTGTATGAAGACGATCTGATTTACCGCGGCAAACGCCTGGTTAACTGGGATCCGAAACTGCACACCGCGATTTCCGATCTGGAAGTTGAGAACAAAGACAAGAAGGGCCACATGTGGCACTTCCGCTACCCGCTGGCCGACGGTGTCAAAACCGCAGACGGGAAAGACTACATCGTGGTTGCGACCACCCCAGCTGGCAAACTGCGCTGGAGGCCGCCTGGCAGCAAAAATA